>CAZBCH010000356.1:0-9002 GCA_964490235.1 uncultured Flavobacteriaceae bacterium
CAATAATGAAATTTATACAAATGCGGTTAAGGTAATCACCGCTCATAATTACATACGTTCACAGTATGATTTAGGTTTAGGTTATGATCAGCCTTATGAAAAAGCAGTGAAAATTTTAAGAGAGACACTTGAGAAAACTGAAGGAGTAGCACAGGATAAACCTATAGATATTCTTAATTGGGATCAAGCAGATAGCTGGCTCACAATTAGAATGAGATGGTGGACAGACTCAAAGAGAGGTAATGTCGTAAAAACATTTAGTGATGTCATAGCAAAAACACAGCACGCAATGGATGAAGCAGGAATAGACTTACCATTCCCTACTCATGTTCAAGTGCGCGATGCACATGACATTAAAGAGGCACAAGAACGCAAGGACAAAGCAAATACAAAATCTTCTAAGTCTTCAAATCAAGAAGAAAATGATAATATTGTTAATAAAGAGCAAGATCAGTACACCACAAAGGCTGATGATAAAATTACGACAAATCAAGCGCTAGCTGAAGAAGATCGTGAATAATACGATATAATTTTATTAGCAATTTTACTTACAAGTTTTTAATACGGTAACAATACATACCTTAAAATAATTTAATTGAAATACAATAAAAAAGTTTCCATCTCTAAGCTCGCTTGCACAATTTTAATACTGTGTATGAGTGTTTCAGTAAAAGCTCAATTAGTCGAAGACATAAAAGAGTTTTTTACATTCTATCCTAATAAGAAAGCGGTAGATAAAGATTCTACACTGTATTTACAGAAATTCATAGCCGCACCAGTTATGAGCTACTCTCCAGAGACTAATTTTGCATTCGGTACAGGAGCTAAATACCTATTTAAATTTAATGGTAGTGGAGAGGAGACTAGAACCTCAAACATGCCTATAACTTTACAATACACGTTAAACAGTCAGTTTTTCTTGTATTCTGGATTTGAAATATTCACAAATCAAGAAGAATGGGTAATTGAAGGAAACTTATTATTTCAAAACTATCCAAGGTTATATTATGGAATAGGTAAGGATACACCAGATAGTGCCGAAGAGCAATATGATTACAATCAGTTCTTGTTTGAACCTATATTCTTGAAACGCATGTTTCATCGTTATTTATTTATAGGTGGCGGAATAAGATATAACCATATCTACAATACGCAAATTGAAGAAGATGGTTTAATCGCTCAAAATAGGCCAGACGGCTTTGATGGATCAACATCAGTAGGAGCTGAGGTGGCTGTTCTTTTTGATAGTAGAAGCAATATTTTAAATGCACAAGACGGATGGTATTTGGAATTTACCCATGGAAAATATTTTAATGCCTTAGGTGGAACTAACAAATTTAACCTTACCAGATTTGATGTACGTCATTATTTTGATGTTTCAGAGAAGAATGAAGATGTAATAGCGGCACAATTTATAGGACGCTTTACAAGAGAAGATATACCATTTTCTGAATATTCATTCTTTGGTAGTAGCGAGATCATGCGTGGTTATCAAGAAGGTCGTTTTGTAGAACGTGATATGCTAGCAACGCAGGTAGAATATAGAAAAAACTTTAAGGATTCTAGATTTGGAGCCGTTGCATTTGTGGGAACAGGAGATGTATATAGAAACGTTAGAGACTTTAAATTCGGTGATTTAAAACCTAATTATGGTGCTGGACTGCGATTCAAATTAGATAAAACCGAAAATTTAAACATCCGTTTTGATTGGGGATTTGGTCGTGGTACAAATAGTTTCTACTTAAGTATTGCAGAGGCTTTTTAAAAGACCGTATCGATTTATAATTCCGCTTTCGCGAAAGCGTTACCGACATTATATAAAGCAAAAAAAGGAATCTGTTTATTTAGAGACCCATGCAAAATGCTCTTCTGTAATGCGATCCTTGTTTTCAATAATGTATTTTTTGAAGGCTAATCCTGCAGGAGATAGTTTTTTCTTTTTAAGCCAGATCAAATTCCATTGTGTTTTTAAAGGTAAACCGGTGTAAGGAATTATATTTATTTCTCCTCTATCTATTGCGTTTTTAATTCCTATCACAGGCATTATTGAATAGCCTAAACCTGCTATCACAGCTTGTTTGAGTGCCTCATTTGAAGTAAGCTCTATTTTCTTACTTGCCATTAGGTTTTTTCCTTGGATAAAATTTTCCATCGCATTTCTAGTGGCAGATCCTTGTTCACGATACAAGAGTGGTTCTTCACTAAAAATGGATTCTTTATTACCTTTTCTACTCTCTACTCTTTTTGTACTTCCTACCAGGTACAACTCATTTTGCATCAATGGTAAGGCCTCTAATTCAAGATGATGAGGTAATACAGAAACGAGAGCAAAATCAACTTTGTTTTTTTCTAAATCATCAACCACATTCTTTTTGTTAGTCACGTCCATAGAAAAATCTACACCAGTATGTTCATTTAAGAAGTCTGCTATGAAGTACGGCATTACATACTTACCAGTAGATACTATAGATAGCTTTAAAGGTCCTGCTAGTTTGCCTTGGTATTGATTTGTTTTATAATCTATGACTCTTACTTCTTCTAGGATGCGCCTTGCTATTTCTGCAATTTCATGCCCAAAATCTGTAATGTATAATTGCCTGCCTATCACCTCACTTAATGGAATAGGAAATTGCTCCTGAAATTTTTTAAGCTGTATAGAAACCGCTGGCTGTGTAAGAAACAACGCTTCTGAGGCTTTGGTAATACTTTTTTTCTCTACTATTTGCAGGAAAATCTGTAATTGATGAAGCGTGTAATGCATAATCTTTTCTTATGAATGTCATTACAAATATAAATTAAAATTAATCCACCATTGTAGTCATATTTGCACACTTTCTAGCGCTAGATTGAAATGATGCAAGCAATTTCTTAAAAGAGATAATCATTGGTTTTATCTACCTTTAAAGAACACTATAAAGTGAGATCGATAGAACCTAAAATATAAAAGATGAAAAAAGTACAATTAGTTGATAATGTTTTTACGCCACAAGAAGCTTCAGACATTGTGACAAATCTAATTAATGAAAAAATCAATTTTCATAAATTACAACGGCTCTCTCAATGGGAAGGAGATGTTAACAGTGATACGAGTTTTGATGATAATCGAGTTGTTAAACTTACAAAAGAGAGTCAGACATTTAAAAAAATATGTCAAGAGGCTAAAATAAATGGCCAAAAAATAAAAATAAACGGCGTTTTAGAAATAGAGATATTAGATTAAAGTTACTTGTCATTCCTATGGATTTACACTTACTTATAGACAATTTGTCTAATCCTGCATTGTTGTTTTTTATTTTGGGTTTATTTGCTTCTCAAATAAAAAGTGATCTAGAAATTCCTAAAAACTCTTCTAAATTCATCTCTCTTTATTTATTATTTGCCATAGGTTTTAAAGGTGGTCAAGAATTATCACATAGTGCTTTCACCGCTGATATTTATTGGGCAGTTTTTATAGGAATAGCTTTGGCTATTTTAGTTCCTTTGTATACGTTTTTTATTCTAAGGCTTAAATTCACAGTAGAAAACTCAGGTGCTATTGCAGCAGCTTACGGTTCTGTGAGCGCTGTGACCTTTGTTACAGCAATAAGCTATCTAGAAATGGAGGGAATTCCCTTTGGTGGTCATATGGTTGCAGTAATGGCACTCATGGAAGCGCCTTCTATTATAGTAGGTGTACTTCTTATGAGTTTAAGTACAAAAAATGCAGATCGATCTGCATCTAAAATTTGGGGACTTGTAAAACATGCCATCACAAATGGAAGTGTGATTCTTATCTTAGGAAGTCTTGTAATAGGTTACATAGCAAGCGATGCTCAAGCCGCTGGTATAAAACCTTTTACAACAGATTTATTTAAGGGATTTCTCGCAGTGTTTTTACTAGATATGGGAATTACCAGCGGTAAAAAAATAGGTATTCTCATTAAAAAAGGATGGTTTGCCTTAGTTTTTGCTATCGTAGTTCCTTTAATAAACGGTTGTGTCGTAGCACTTCTTTCTGGGTATGTAATAAGTGAAGCCGGCGACCGATTGCTCATTGCTATTCTTGCTGCTAGCGCTTCATACATCGCGGTGCCAGCAGCTATGAGAATTGCTGCTCCTAAGGCAAATCCCAGTCTCTATTTGCCTATGGCTCTCGCAATAACTTTTCCTTTAAACATTACTTTAGGTTTGCCGCTCTATTTATTTTTGATACAAGGGTAGATAATCGCAATTATTTTCTTCTCGTTTTTGAAAGTTCTAATAACTCTCCACACTTGTAGAAAAAATAAAACCATGTTTTAAATAAAAAACATGGTTTCTCGAGTAATGGTGACTACGACAGGATTCAAACCTGTGACCGCTGGAGCCGAAATCCAGTGCTCTATTCAGCTGAGCTACGTAGCCTTTTCTACTACAAATATACAGCTAGAACTTATATAAAATAGTCACAGAAATGGGATATTAAAATATGCGATGTTTTTTTGTGATCTCGCTTTCGCGAAAGCGTACTCTCATTACATCTTCACAGTTAATACGGGCATCAAAGCATGATTTGCAATATCTTCACTTATACTTCCTTGCAAGAAATGTGAAATACCAGTGCGTCCATGAGTAGGAATAGCGATAATATCAATAGCTGAAAGAGATGCGAAATTTATTGCTCCTTGCTCCACAGAATAGTCTGCAAGACGATTTACTGTTTTAATAGCTTGAATCGCATCTGGATGTTTTACCTCTTGGAAGAATTTCAGTAAGACTTCATCCATCTGTGTTGTACTTTTAAATTGATCTCCTGGAAGATTTACATAAAGAAATTCTATTCGTGCATTTAATAGAGTGGCAATTTCTATCATTCTGTGATATGCCTTTACAGACTCTAGTTTGAAATCACTGACGAAGAGAATACGTTCTGGTGCAAAATTGATATCGTTATTCTTTACAACTAGTACTGGTGTTTCAGAATAACGTACTACCTTTTCTGTATTACTTCCTTTAAGAATTTCTGTTAGTCCTTTACTGCCATTAGACCCCATAACGATTAGAGATGCGTTAATGTCTAATGCAAGATCGCTTACCTCTTTAAAATCAAGATGTTTTTTTAATAAAGGCTCTACTATTACACCGTTTAAATAAGGTTCTTTTATAATTTCTTCAAACTTTTTACCTACGACTTTACTATAATATATCGCTTGCTCAAAGCCAGTATTCTTTTCATTAAGTCCTTCTTCAAGACCTGCCATGTGTATAAGGTTGATTTTGGCATTGATGCGTTTTGCAATTGTTGCACCTACTTCTAGTGCTTTTAAACTGGTGTCTGAGAAGTCTATAGGTATTAGAATAGTTTTCATTTGAAAGGATTGATTTGTTTAATTACCACAAATGTAGATTCCATGTACTTGCTAAATGATGACTTAAATCATCTTTCAAAAAAAAAAGTGCCTGAAAATTAATTCAAGCACATTATTAGCAAATTATTAGAGCAATTAAAGTCCAATTAATGAGTAATCAAAATCACTAGAAGGTTTTTTTAATTTTTTTAAAACCCATAAACCTTCGGCTGGTGGTATTTCTAGATCGAGATGTGATTCTATCTCGTTTTCCATGTACCACAAACCATGCATAGCCTTTTTTTGAAAATCTATAGTACCATTATAATTAATGGTAAAATCGTGTTCTATTTCTTCTGTGGTAAAACCATCTTCTAGAATTACTGGATTTGTAGAATACTGAACTTCCATTGAGACTAAAAAATCTTCTACATAACCATTTATAGCAACGGTTTTACCAGTTGAGAATGGACCTTTTACTTCAGTTAACGTTCCTATAATTTCCGAATCATTAAAATTAAGTTGTGCACTCATTTTAACTCGCTCACCGAAGAAAGGCAATTCAAAACCCAATCCATAGATAAAATATCCTTCCCAATAACCGTTTAGTTCTTGCATTATTCCTTCTCCTTCTCAATCACTAAATAATCCAATTGCAGCTTGTTAAAAGCTTCATTAAATTTTTTAATATCAGAATTCAAAACCTCGTCAAAAATGGCCAATTGTTTTTCAATCTCAGCTGTAAGTTCATCTTTAACTTCAATACTTTGTTGAGTAGGAGCAAAGTCACCTATTTGTGCAAGGCTGTTTAAATGTGCCAGTTTATTTGTTAATCGTATCGGGAAATTCAAAGGATCTTGACCACTTCTATTTTTAGTTTGATACAAAGCTTTTTCTACCTCGCTAAACTTCTCTTTCATCTGCTTAGACATCTCAATCATGTCTTTAATACCTTCTTCTTCACGATCGCCATAGAGAGATTCAAAAGCGCTTAGTTTTTTATTAAATGCACGTATGTTTTTAATGGATTTGTGCGCTTTATCTACGGTAGCATTCACTTCTTTTACAAAATCAAATTGCGCTTGCATGTCTGCAACACTAGCCTCGGCATTAGGAGCTGGAACTATGGTAATAGGTTGTGATTGCGTATCACCGTTTACAGTAAGTTCAACTTTATAATTTCCTGGTGTAGCTTGAGGTCCAGAAAGATTTGCCCACCAAAGGATCATTCCAGGAAGTCGTTCAGCGCCATCGTATTGCGTGTCCCAATTGAATAAATTAGCTCCTTTTTTAATTTTTAATTTGTCCTTCTTATTATAGGTCGCGTAGGTTTTTATCAGTTCATTTCTAGAATCATAAAAACTTAAGGAAACACTGTCTTTTTTAGTTACTTCAGGTAAATAATAGTGTATCTGCACACCTGCTGGATGGTTCGCTCCGGCAGTAAGCGATCCAGCCCTGCCGCTTCCACTCATTCGGTAAGCTTTTTTGGGTTTGAAAAGTTGCGCTTTACCTGAACTGGCCGTAAAAGATTGTCTCACCAATTCTAAATCATCATGAATCCATAAACTTCTTCCTTGGGTTGCGATGACTAAATTATTATCCTTTACAGCAAGGTCTGTAATGGGTACGATAGGTAAATTCATCTGGAAGGATTTCCATGTTTTCCCATCATTTGTAGAGATATATAATCCAGTTTCTGTACCGGCATATAACATTCCTTTTACTTGGTCGTCTTCACGTATCACACGGCTAAAATGCTCAGCAGGAATTCCATCGGTTATCTTTTTCCAGCTTTTACCGTAGTCGGTAGTCTTATATAAGTAAGGAGCAAAATCACCTAGCTTGTAACGAGTTGCCGCTAGATAGCAAGTTGCCGCGTCATAACGGCTAGGCTCGATGCTATTGATTTGCGCCCATTCTGGCAAACCTTTAGGAGTAATATTGCTCCAGTTTTTACCACCATCTTTAGAAAGGTGCACAAGTCCATCGTCACTTCCTACCCAAAGTTCGCCAGCTTTTAAAGGCGATTCTGCCGCGGCAAAAATGGTGCAGTAGTATTCTACACTCGTATTGTCTTGTGTAATCGGTCCACCACTAGAAACTAATTTTGTAGGATCGTTTCTAGTTAAATCTGGTGAAATGGTTTCCCAACTCTGACCTTCGTTTGTGGTCACATGCACATTATTTGAAAATGCATATAATTTATTAGGCTCATGCTTTGAAAACAAAATAGGGAAATTCCATTGAAAACGGTATTTCATTCCTTCGGCGCCATGTCCCATAGGGTTATCTGGCCAGACGTTGATCGCTCGTTGTGATTTGGTTTTATGGTTGTAACGCGTTAAATAACCACCATAACTACCACCGTATACAATATCGTTATCTTTAGGATCTACGGCAATGTGTGCGCTCTCGCCACCAGCTGTTCCTTCCCAATCGCTTTCTGTAATACTACGACCAGTTGTTCTATGTGGGATTCTTATCGTACCATTATCTTGTTGTGCAACGTAGATTCTATAAGGAAAAGAATCATCTGTAGTCACACGATAATACTGCGCAGTAGGCTGATTGTGATACGTACTCCAGGTCTCGCCACCGTCATAAGTAACTTGTGCGCCACCATCATCTCCCATAATCATACGGTTAGGATCTTCTGGCGCGATCCATAAATCATGATGATCACCATGTGGTGCTCTAGCACTAGAGAATGTTTTACCACCATCGGTACTTTTATGGTAGGAAACATTTACTACGTAAAGTTTATCAATATCTTCAGTATCAGCATAGATTCTTGTGTAATACCAGGCTCTTTGTCTTAGACTTCTATCGTCGTTTGTTTTTCTCCAGGTTAATCCTGCATCATCACTTCTATAAACACCACCTTGATCTTTGTTTTCTACAATCGCATACAATCGGTCAGAGCTTAGCGGCGATACGGTAATTCCCATGATACCGAGTGTTCCTCTAGCAAAACCTTCATTAGTAGAAATCTCTTTCCATGTTTCTCCATAATCGGTACTTTTCCATATCGCACTGCCATCACCACCACTTGATAAACTATAAGGTGTACGCTGCACACGCCATGTGGTAGCATATAAATTACGAGCATTGCTAGGATCAATGATTAAATCTACTACGCCGGCAAGGTCGTTTGAAAACAATTTTTTGGTCCAAGACTTTCCGCCATCGGTAGATTTATAAACGCCTCGTTCTGTGCTAGGTTTATAAATATCTCCCAGAACAGCTGCATAGACAATGTTATGATCATTTGGGTCAATTGCTATTCTAGGAACGTGTCTACTTTTAGGTAGTCCGGCTTGTGTCCATGTTTTTCCAGCGTTTTCTGTTTTCCAGATACCATAACCACTTGATACGTTACCACGTAGGGTTTTCTCTCCACCACCTACATAAATTACGTTGTGATCGCTAGGTGCAACACTTACTGCACCTATGGAACCACCAAAATAACCATCAGATATATTACTCCATGTACGTCCACCATCGATCGTTTTCCAAACGCCACCACCGGTACTACCAAAATAGAATAAGTTAGGTTTTCCAGGAACTCCTGTAACCGCAGCACTTCGTCCACCACGGAAAGGTCCTAACAATCTGAATTCTTGTGATTCATAGAATTTTTGCTCTTCTGGTGGTTGTGGTAGTTGTTGTGATTCCGCTTTCGCGAAAGCGAGA
>CAZBCH010000357.1:0-25087 GCA_964490235.1 uncultured Flavobacteriaceae bacterium
TTGCTTTCGCGAAAGCAAACACGTAAACCATCCTACTTGACTTTTAAAAGCTACAGACTCTTTAATCATTCTTTTTATGAATAAGGCCTCTCCACCGTTGCACCAAAGTTCGTGCGCATGACCAGCAAAATTGCGGCGCTCTTCATAAGTACCTAATTTGCGCTGTTTGTTCATATTAGCTTTTACGGCTTCTTCTTCACTACCATAAAAAGGTGGATTACACATAGTGAAATCATAGCTTTCACCATCACGTATTACGTTTTTAAACAGATTACTTTTATCTATTTGATGGCGTATTTCTATAGCGTCATTTTTTGAAGTGTTCTTCTTTGCAAACGCGACACTTTCATCTGCAACGTCACATCCTACCATGTTCCAGTTGTAAATGGCATTACCTAGGATAGGATAAATTGCGCTGGCACCACAGCCTATATCTAGTCCATTTTTATCGCCTTTACCTACAAGATCAGAAATATGATGAATATAGTCTGCACGACCAGGAATAGGTGGATACAGCGAGCCTTCTGGTAAACGCCAGTATTTAACTTTATAGTGGTGTTTAAGTAAGGCAGTATTAAATTCTAAAATAGAAGCCGCGTCACCAAAGTTTATAGTTGCAGATCCTGATGGACCTTCTATTATATATTTTTCTAATTCTGGATGAGTTGCTACTAACTTTTCAAAGTCGTAACCGTACCTGTGTATGTTTCTTAAATGCATGATGCAAAGATACCGTTAAGTAAAATCTTATTTTCAAACTTAAACTTAAACTTAAAAGTAAAAGCAAACGTGATCGCTTTCTCTTTATGGTGATTTGTAATAAGGTCGTCGGTCATTTTAAAAAGGTATCTTTGCAAAAAATAAATTTAAGTATGAAACCCTTTGCAGATCTGAACCTTAAAACACCGTTGAGAAACAGTATTGTGGAGCTAGGTTTTGAAACCATGACACCTATACAAGAAGAGGCGTTTCCAGTAATTCTTTCTGGTCGTGACATGATAGGTATTGCTCAAACTGGTACTGGTAAAACCTTAGGTTATATGCTACCATTATTACATGAGCTTAAATATGCAAAGGTCGATGACCCTAGAGTTCTTGTGCTTGTACCTACTCGAGAACTTGTGGTACAGGTAACTCAAAATATAGAAGAGTATTCTAAATACATGAATTTAAGAGTGCTGGGTATTTATGGTGGAACAAATATTAATACACAGAAAAAGGCCTATGCAGAAGGTGTAGATATTCTAGTTGCAACTCCTGGTAGATTGTATGATTTAATCATAAGCAATACGGTTAGTTTTAAAAATTGTAAGAAAGTAGTTATTGATGAGGTAGATGTAATGCTGGATCTGGGTTTTAGATTCCAGCTTACTAATATTTTTGATCACTTACCTAGAAAGAGACAAAACATCATGTTTTCTGCGACGATGACTGATCAAATAGAAGATTTTATCAAATTATATTTTTATAATCCTGATAAAATTTCAATCGCTGTTTCTGGAACGAGATTAGAAAATATAGATCAATCTTGTTACCAAGTAGAGAACTTTTACACTAAAGCAAACTTACTCATGCATTTATTGAGCGATGCAGAAACCTTTCATAAAGTACTCGTCTTTGTAGGTAATAAAAAAAGCGCTGATAGATTACAAGAAGTGATGAGTCCTCATTATGGAAGTGAAATATCGGTTATTCATTCAAACAAAACTCAAAATTATCGATTACGGTCTATTGAATTATTTGATAGTGGAGCGAGTCGCATTCTAGTCTCTACAGATGTTATGGCACGTGGACTGGATCTTGATAAAATATCCCACGTTATCAATATTGATGTGCCTGCTTTTCCAGAAAACTACATGCACCGTATAGGAAGAACCGGTCGTGCAGAGGAAAAAGGAAAATCGATTTTATTCTATACAGAGAAAGAAAAAGATAGCAAAGACCGTATAGAAGATCTTATGAATTACAAAATCCCAGAATTAGATTTTCCTACTGAAGTCGAAATCTCACAAAGAAAAACTCCGGAAGAAAAAACAGTGGTTAGGGAAATTTTCAATCCGCATAAGGTGATTGAAGAAGAACGAGGAGATGCTTTTCATGAAAAGAGTGAGAAAAATTCCAAGACCAATCAAGGTGGAAGCTATAGACGCATCATCGCAAAGAAATATAAAAAGCCTAAAACACGAGGTGATAAAGGTGCAAACCGTCGTAGAAAATAAGAAAATACAGCCGTTTAAATTTTTAGTTTAAACGGCTTTATTTTTTTACAATTAGAACAGAAGTTTATTCTATAATCATAGTTGTTTTAGTCTTCATAGTTATTTTCATTTCTTGTGGCATCATTTCAGACTTTTCTACTGTCATTGATCCATCTAGTTGTTGCTCTGTTTTTGCATTGTTTATCCATCCAGTGTTTTTATTAACAGAGTAGGTGGCTGTAAGTGGTCCAGCGAGATCTACTTTTGCTTTTAAACCCATCATATCCATGGAAGCATCTTCTGGACTTTTGATATCAGCTTTTGCAGTAATGATGTAAAAATCTTCTGTAACGCTGTCTAATTGAAAAGTAGTTACAGTTTCAAATTGAGAGATTGAATTAATAGTCGCTGCTTTTTCCCAAGTGTCACCTACATTAATTTCATTTTCAGGAAATATCTTAGTAAGCAAATTATAAGTAGCCATTTGCTTTTCAGCGCTCATTTGATCTTTCATTGCAGCCTCTAATTGTGCAAGTTGTAATTCTGGTAGGTCAATTTCCTTTGTCATATTATTGAGCTGTGCACTATTGTCAAAGGTTAATATTTCACCTTTATTGTTCATTGTGATCTTGATGGGATTCTCAATTATATTACTTAAAAGTTTATTCATAGGGTTTGAAAGTGCACCTTCAGAATCCATTATTTGACTGCCCATAGGTGTCTTAGTTGTTGTAGACATACTATTGACCATGATTTGTATATGATAAACATCATCAATAATATCTGTAACAAGGTAATCAGATTTAGTTTTTACAATAGTGGTTATATCCTGCGGTGCGCCGTTAATAACTTGTGACTGTTCACTAGTAACCAGTTGATTTTGAGGATAGGTTTGCCCTTTTTTTAAATTGTAGGTGATCTGGTATTGAGCTGTGGCTAGCACACTGCTACAAAAAGCAAAAAGTAGTAATAGGTTTTTCATTATTTATAATTTGGTAGGAATATAGCGACACAAAATACAAAGCTGTTTGTATTTAACGTTAATGTAACTTTTGATAAAAGTTTGAAAATTAGAAAATCCTATTTTTGTCAAAATTTAAGATATTGAAACGTCTATTCCTTTTACTCTTTTTTTTGATAAGTTTCGCTTTCGCGAAAGCGCAATCCGTAAACACAGCTTATTTATGTCTTGCAAATGGAGATGTTGTTCTTGCTGATTTAAGCTCTTGTAGTTCTACTGTCGTAGCTACCTTCAACCAATCAATGTTTGACATAGCAGAAGGTGACACAGCAGATACTCTTTATGGAATTCGAGACAATAATCTTTACTTGATAGATTTGAATACCGCAAGTTTTACTCTTCTGGGTAGTTTAACAACGATAAATTATTCAGGTAACTTTAGAGTTGATTCCTTAGTTAAGGAAAGTACTGGTGTTTTATTAGGTGTTAATAATGAAATAGGTGGTGAGTTATTTAGAATAGATGTTGCCGCATTAACAGCGACTAATTTAGGTCAAACTGGTTTTCGTAGCGCAGGAGATTTAAGTTTTTTCCAAGGCGATTTATATCTAAGTGCCAGAAATAATGAATTAGTTAGAATAGATATCAACAATCCAGGAGCTTCTTTTTTAGTAGGCAGTATGGCAAGTAGTGGATTTTCTAACGTTTTTGGCGTTGTAACTATTATTACTGCAGACCCTTGTGCAGCAAGTCCTACAATAGAACTAGTAGCTACTGGTGGTAGAACGACAAGGTTTGTTAATGCAGCGACTGGTGCAACGTCAAGTAATTGCACAAACCTTACTAATTCTGATATTTTTGGTGCCGCTGAAGTAACCTCTGATATCATCTGTTCAATTGATCTAGAGATTGAAGATACTGATGGTAGTAGCGCTCCAGAATATTGTGCAAATGCTACTACAACACTTAATACTACTGTAGATCCTGCAACACCTATAGGAGTATATAGTTATGAGTGGAGTATTCAAGGACAGCCTGGAGTGGTAGGAACAAGTGCAATCTTACCTATCAATATCAATACGACTACAACTTATAATTGTACGGTAACAGATTCTGGTAGAGCAGCGCCAGATAATATTGCTGTACAAAGTATAACAGTTACCGTTTATCCAGAACCTTCATGGAATCCTGTAGGAAATATAATTGCCTATCAAAGTTATGCTTTGCCAGCTATTACGGGAACAAATATACCTAGCAATACTGCATTTTATGATAATCCATCATATACGGGAACACCTTGGAATGTAGGAGATGTGATTGATGAGACACTGTTTACTACTAATCCAGCAACAATTTATGTATATGGAATCGATCAAAATGGGTGTGAGCTGGAAGAGCAGTTTACTGTAGAATTTGTAGATGTACAAGTAACTATTTCACCAGGTGGGATTCAAGAAATTTGTGAAGGAGATACCGTAACACTTACTGCAACTCCTAATCCAGCAACTGCTTATGGTAATTACACTTATAATTGGACAGATTCTCAAAATACAGTTTATCCTAATACGGCAACCATAACATATACTGCGACAGTAGATACAACAGTATCTGTAACCGTGAATGATTCTGGAATAGAGAATGGATTCAGTATGGGATTTGATATGACAGACTTTATTGTTTTAAGACCTGTTGCTTTAGCTGGTTTGACTAATCAAAATGCAATGGGAACTTATACTTTTCCACCTATTTTTGGTACTGGTTTAACAGGTGGCGAGCGATACTACACGCAGCCTAACGGAATGGGAACAGCTTATGATCCTGGAGACGTAGTAACTCCGTCAGATTTTAGTTCTTTACCAGTAACTTTATATACTTATGACAATAATGGAAGTTGTGATGATGAAGAAAGTTTTGTCCTTGATTTTGACATTCCGGTAGCACCTTCATTAAGTATTACAAGTTCATTAAATGCCATTTGTGATGGAGAAACAGTTACTATGACTGCAACACCTAATCCATTAATGCCCACAGGTACGTACACTTATGAATGGCGAGAAGTGGGAAGTACAGCTATTTTATCAACCACTAATCAATTGAGTATAGCACCGTCTAATTCTACGACTTATGAATGCACCGTTATAGACACAGGACAGTCTTTGAACAATACAGCTACCGCTACCACGTCAATTACAGTATTTCAACAGCCTCAAATTAATAATATTCTTGATCAAACAGCAACAGGAACATATACCTTTCCAGCCATAAGCGGTACTGATCTTACTGGTGGAGAAAGTTATTATACACAACCTAATGGATCTGGAACAAATTTCAATCCAGGTGATATGGTCACCGCGACTGATTTTACAACTTTACCAGTGACCATTTACATTTATGATTCTAATGGAAATTGTAATGATGAGGTTATTTTTTCACTAGACTTTGATACACCGGTACCTTTATCTTTAAATCTTAGTGCACAACCAGACGTTATTTGTGAGGGAGAAAATACCACCTTGATAGCTACAGTTATGCCAGTGACGGCTCAAGGGACGTATCAATATGAATGGATAGAGCAACCTACAGGGACTATTCTTTCAACATCAGATACTGTATTAGTTAATCCTACAGTAACAACAATTTACGATTGTATTGTAACAGATACTGGTCTCACCACAGGTAATACGGTTTCTGAGAGTATCACCATTACTGTAGAAAGTGTGCCACAATTAACAGCTATCCCAGATCAAAATGTGTTGAATGCTTTTACTTTTCCAGCTGTTACAGGAACAAATTTGAGTGGTAATGCCAGATATTATACCTCACCAAATGGACAAGGAACAGCTTTTAACGCAGGAGACACAGTCCTATTTTCTGACTTTGATACATATCCGGTTAGAATTTATATCTATGATGAAGCCGCATCAGGTTGCAATGATCAAATTAGTTTCAATTTGATTATCGACGAGTTAGAGCTTTTTAATATTCCTCAATACATGACACCTAATAATGATGGTTATCATGATTTCTGGCGAATAGAGGTTCTTCAATCAGATGTACTGGTAGAAAAAATCTTCATATTTGATCGTTATGGTAAATTATTAAAGCAATTGTCTATTGAAGGTCCTGGATGGGATGCTACTTATAATAATCAACCTTTGCCTTCTTCTACGTACTGGTATAGTTTTGAATATACTTTTAATGGCAATAGTTTTGAAGAGAAAGGATTCTTTGCTGTAAAGCGATAAAATATTCTATAGTTTTTATGATTTCGCTTTCGCGAAAGCGAAATAAATACCACTCATAACACTAATTAACACAAATGAGCCCAAATGTGGCTCAATAGTTGAAAAGTGATCACTGAAAATGTCCAAAAGTGTAACTGGACTTAACTATATTGCACACTTTAATTTAAACAGAAAATGAAAAAATTATTATTAGTATTATTTCTAGCAGCAGGAACAGCAATGGGGCAAACAGCTTATGTAGCCTCTGAAGCTTTATTACAATCCATGCCAGAATATCAAACCGCTCAAAAAGAAATTCAAAAACTAGCAGCATCTTTACAGGCTGATGATAAAAAAGCTGAGACTAACGCTAGAGAAAAAATGGCGATAATTCAAAAACGAGTTAAAGAATTATCTGAGACCGCAGCAGATCAAGCCGCTTTTGATAAAGACATCAAGCCTCTAGAAGAACAAGCAAAGGCAATTGAGACAGAATTAGTTAATAGTAAGCAAAATGCTGAAAAGAAACTGATTGAAATGCAGCAGAAACTTATGGGGCCTATTACCATGAAGCTTAATCAGGCAATTGAAAAAGTATCACTTGCCAAAGGTTTTAAAATTGTAGTAGATATCACAGCAGTAGCATATGCGACTGAAAATCTTAATATAAGTAAGGACGTTGCCATGGAATTAGGAATTCCTATCCCAGAAGAAGAGTAATAAATTTATAATTGTATAGAAAGAAAAGGAGCTTGTTAAAGCTCCTTTTTTGATTTTTTAGGATTTTGAAATCACCTTATTTTAAAAGAAGGCATTATTATAGAATAAGCTATATTGAGCTTTTTAATCACTAATAGGAAAGTTAAATCTGATTATTACTAATTGCAGATATCGAGATTTCAAAAAAGTTTTAGATTCATAAAAGCTAAATAATGAAGGTACATACTAAGGAGTCTCAATCTACTATGACGCCAGATAAGGCCTTGCAATTTTTAATAGAAGGGAATGAAAGGTTTCAAAATAATTTAAAAGCAAATCGTAATTTGTTGCAGCAAATGAATGCAAGACGTGATGGTCAGTTTCCATTTGCTACTATTTTAAGTTGTATCGATTCTAGAGTTTCAGCAGAGCTGGTTTTTGATCAAGGTTTAGGAGATATTTTTAGTGTGCGTATAGCTGGCAATTTTGTAAATGAAGATATTTTAGGCAGTATGGAATTTGCTTGTAAACTAGCGGGCACCAGACTGGTAGTGGTTCTAGGTCATACAAGTTGTGGAGCTATTAAAGGAGCTTGCGATCATGCTAGATTAGGAAATTTGACAAAGCTTATTGAAAAAATAGAACCAGCCGTTTATGCAGTTACAGAGCCTTTTGATCAGGATCAACGCAATTCAAAAAATATAGACTTTGTAGATCAAGTTGCTGTAAAGAATGTTGAATTAACCATTGAACGTATACGCAAAGAGAGTCCCGTTCTAGCAGATATGGAATTATTCGGTGATATTAAGATAGTGGGAGCGATGTATGATATTTCTAATGGGGCAGTAAATTTTTTCAAATAAAAAAAATTAACGTCTACTTATAATTTTACTCTTAATTTCAGACATATCTATGGCTTTTAGTGCAGCCTCATATCCTATATTAAAAATATCCTTAAGACCTTTAAAACTAAATAGTCCATAATTAAACAACTCTGGTTCTATTAAGACATCACATAGATCAAACTTAATTTTATCCTGATGGTATTGATTGATAGCATAAGCTCTTCCAGCAACATCATAGGAGTGTTTTAACTTACGTGTTTTAAAATCAACTTTATTCGTATAACTACCTATTTTTATATCACAATCGCTTAACAAGTCCACAGGAAAGTTATTTATAACACCACCGTCTACATAGGTATTATTATCAATATCTACTGGAGTGAAAATCCCAGGAAAGGCAGCACTTGCTAAAATCGGTAAGTACAATTCACCTTCTTTGAAAATTTTTAGCTCGCCACTATTAAGGTCGGTAGCTGTGACTGTTAATGGTATACGTAATGATTCAAAGCTATTCTCTGGTATAAAAAGAGATATATGATCTGTGAAAACTGATGAATTAATAAAACCAGCCTGTCTAAATGCAAATTTTTTAGGATGAAATAAATTTGATTTTTCAAAAAAATCAAATATTTCCTCTACGCTTATACCTTTGGCAAATAAAGCGCCTACTAGAGCGCCGGCACTAGTTCCTGATACTTGATCTATTTGTATATCATTATCTTGTAAGGCTTCAATGACACCTGCATGAGCTATACCTCTTGCGCCACCGCCAGAAAGTGCTAACCCTACTTTCATTTAATTATCTTTTTCTAAAGGAACGTTTTGTTCTGGTTTCTTCAAAAATAAATAATATCCATTCACTACTAAAATACCTACATTAGTTATTATAATAGGTAAATTAGGAGAGTCAAATAAGAATCCATAAACTATAAATAGAGCACAACCTATTGAATTTACTGTTCTCAACGTATTTATGCTTTTCATAAAAAATGAAAGCAAAACTATAAAACTAGCCGCATAACCTACCAAGTCTAATGTTTCTGTACCGAATTCCATTATTGTATTTTAATTTGCAATATTAAAGTTTATAACTCACAAACGATTAGTTATTACTACATATCCTTAAATTTGTGAGTCTAAACAAGTCATTTAAAAATGTACGAATATATAAAGTCCCTACATCTTATTTTTGTTGTTACCTGGTTTGCTGGGCTTTTTTATATTCCTAGATTATTTGTGTATCAAATCGAGGCACATGCTAAGCAAGAACCTGAAAAAAGCATTTTGCTCAACCAACTCAAAATCATGACTACTAGGTTATGGTACATTATCACTTGGCCTAGTGCAATACTCGCTACAGCATTTGCAATTTGGTTACTTATTCTTAATCCTTATTGGTTAAAGGCGTCCTGGATGCATGTTAAATTAGGGTTTGTAGTTCTATTGATTATTTACCAGATAAAAACACAGTTGATATATAGCGAGCTTAAAAATGATGTTGTGAAATGGACTTCAAATGCCATGCGCATTTATAATGAAGGAGCGACACTTATCTTATTTGCGGTTGTATTTTTAGTGATTCTTAAGAGTGCTATTAATTGGGTTTACGGCCTTGTCGGCCTACTAGTTTTTGCCATAATCCTAATGCTTCTATTTAAAATTTATAAAAGAATTAGAGAGAAAAATAAGGGTTAATGAATGTTGATTTTCTCGCTTTCGCGAAAGCGAGACCAGTTAATTATTAAATAAGTATTTGTCATCCATTTACTTATGAAAACTTAAGGCTACTAAGGTGACTCTTTGAATGTTTTCTCCTACATTTACGTTTATCAAATTATAGTAGATGTTTAAATCCATATTAAGCTTTTTCAATTTAGTTCTTTTATTATTCATTTCATTTTCCCTTCAAGCTCAAGATAGAGAGCATTACTCGCTATTATGGGAAATAGAAAACCCCAATACACATCAAACTTCTTATGTTTTTGGAACCATGCACCTTTCTGATGCTCGAGTATTTGAATTTAGTGATGCTCTTTTCCCGGCTATTCAAAGCGTCGAATCTTTTGCGTTAGAAGTCCATCCAGACTCAGTAATGAATGGAATGAAGGATACTTTCTTAAAAAAAGTAGATCTAAATCGTTATAAAAAAGTTTTAGGAAAAGACGATTACAACAGGTTAAGTGATAAAATAGAGCGTATATCTGGTAAACCTTTAGATAGTCTTGAATTTAATTCATTAGATTATTTAGAATCTTTACTGCGTCCAGATGTTTCAAAAGAGGACGATGAAGAAGTTTTCTTGGACATTTTTCTATATACAGTAGCAGTGTCAAATGAGAAAAAAATTAAGGGACTAGAAAATGTCAATGATCAATTTATTGATATAGATAATATTAGTGATGAAGAGCTTAAAGAAGCACTGCTTTATTTTTTAGAAGATTCTGAAGATATTTATAGAAGAGAGCTAGATTCTATGATAGAAATATATTACGACGGTAATATTGATAAAATTTATGAAAAGGTAAGAGAATACGAGGCAGAGGAAGATTTAAGACTTGATTCTCGCAATGAAGTCATGGCTATTTCTATTGAAAAAATTACAAATCAACAAACTTTATTTGCAGCAATAGGAGCAGCACATTTACCTGGTGAAAAAGGAGTTTTACAATTATTAAAAGATAAAGGTTTTAAGGTACGTAAATCTATAGCAACATTTAATAAACCAAATCTAGACTTAATCGCGCAAAGTAACCTAGACACGTGGCAGTTATACTCAAATCAAGAAAAAGGTTATGAATTATTAATGCCTAAAGATTTAGGTCCTACAAATAAAAATACTATTTATGGAATTACGGGATATGGTACAGACATGATAAATGTTCTTGTGGGAGCACATTTTACCATCGATATTCCAGAAAGTAAAAGAGATTCTATTGATGTATTACTAGAAAAAATGATTGACAAATTTGTAGTCAGTAAAGAAGGCTATAATGTTGAATCTGTAGAAACGAAATCTAAGAATGGTAACGAATATAAAAAAATAAATTTTTCAAAAGGTAATAAGCTCAATACTACAGAAATACATATCGTTAATGATAAGCTATATCTTTTCTCTGCCGATTTTAAAAACACAGCAAATTCTTTAAAGGCCGCCCAATATTTCTTTGATAATATCAAATTTTTCACACCTGAAAAAAAGGTTTATGGATGGTCTACGTTGCAACCAGAAAATGCTGCTTTTTCTGTAGATTTCCCTACAGACTTTAGAGCTTTTGATAAGGAATTGCCTAATCCATTTGATGAAACCGGAGACCCTTATGTTATGCATCTTTTTCAAGCAACTAACAAAGAGAAAAAAGAGCAATATTTAATAAGATATAATGACTTTCCATTAGGATATTACCTTGAAGATATAAGTGAAACTGTTAAAGATTACATACGAATTCTAGAAAGTAAAAACATAGAAGTAATAAACTCAACTCCTACTTCATATAAAGGTCACATAGCATATGACCTAGAGATTAAAATGCTTAAAGTAATAAACGGTAAAGTAAGACTACTATTTAGAGGTAATCGCTTGTATTTATTGATGTATCAAAGCCTAGAGCCTAATGTTATCGTATCAAGTGATAATAGGTTTTTTAATAGTTTTGAGTTTTTAGAATATCAACCTACTACTTTTGAAGAAATCTCTATAACTAACAATTATAGATTTAAATTTCCTGATGTCAATGCTGTTTCTGTTGATTCAACATTCTATAATCCTGCCGATATTTTGTTCACCAAAGACTTTCAAGGCTACGATTATAAATCTGGTAATGTGTATCTAGCTGCTCAGTCTAGATTAGGAAAATATTTCTTTATCGATCATAATGATGAATATTTTGAGCAATATGAAGAAGAATTGTTTCCTGATGGAATTGAATATGAAAAAAAGCCGTTTTATATAAACGGAATATCAGGTTATGAGTACGTAAGTAAAGTCCCTAATTCTGATTTGTTACAGCGCTACCGTATGTTCTCAGAAGGTCAAAACATATTTTTATTTGGAACCTATCAAGAAGCGGCATCAATATACAGTGAAAGTACTGAGGAATTCTTTAATAGTTTTCAAATACTTGAAAAAGAAAAGTTTGATCCAATAAAAAGCAAAACCGATCTTCTATTAAAAAACTTAACGTCTCAGGATTCTTTAATTTTTACAGAAGCGTTTAATGCGATAGATTATTATTCTTTTGAGAAAAAGGATGGCGATGAAATATTAAAGCATATTAAAAAATCATATCCTAATGATTCTCTTTATCTAGGTGCAAAAAATATGCTTATTTATAGTCTTGCACTACTTAAAGAGCCCCAATATTTAAATGATCTAGAGACTTTATATACTTCTACCGCATCTGAAAATATTAAAGGAATGATCATACAAGCATTACCATTATTTGATTCTACCGATGCAATAGATTTGCAAATGAATCTCCTAAAACGCGAGATTCCTCAGCTTTCTGAATACAGTTTAACATTTTTAGAATCTGAAAATGACAGTCTCATAGATTTAAAAAAGTACGGGAATCAGATTTGGGACTTACAAAAGAACTCAGGTTTGAGAGATCTAACTCTCAATTATTTCAATCGCAAGATTACTACTGACGAGAATGCCTTACCGTTTTTAAGAGAAAGAAAACAGGAGTTAGCAACCTTATTTCAGAAAGACGCGAGTGCGGTTGCCTCTGGACTGAAAGAAGATACAAAACACCTTTCACCTTATGAGTTGAGTTCTTATTTTAAGCTACTGGATACACTTCAAGTAAAAGATCAACAGACCATGAAGTATATAAAAGAACTTGTGGCAGTTGAAGAAGACCGAGCTTACGTGCATTTAAACGCACTAGAGCATTATCTAAAATATGAACCTAAAGTTGATAAAAAGCTTGTTAGACGATTCATTGAAGATTTATATTACCGTTTTGAAGGTATGGAGCTTATTGCAAAAACCGGTCATTCAAAATTAATTCCTGATTCATATTATAAAGACAAAGAATTTGCTAGATTATCTGTTTATAACTCTCTTTATGATTATGATGAAAATATGGTCATCAAATATCTAGGAGAATTAGAGGAGAATAACGTTACTTATATAGTATACCAATTTAACTACACTAATTATGAGGACGAAACTAATTATGTAGCGATAGCTCGTAAACATAAAATTGATAAAAATAATCCAGAGCAATTTGAAGTTTGGCTAAGCGGTGAAGGATTTGTCAATAATGACTGGCAATCCATAGCTTTACCTTTAATAAACGACTGGCAGTCAGAAGAAAATAATGAATAGTATTGCTTATAAAATGCAATAGGAACTGGCCATCTTTTAAATCGCAATAAAAAAGCTAGAAAGTTTAATTTCTAGCTTTTTCTATTATGATAATAACATTACCACAGCCATGACTATCATTATGTCATTTTCTATAAAAGTAGCTTCTGTCATCGGCAATTTGAGTGCCGTTCCTAAACAAGCACATTGAATAGACTTTTTTTCAAGTAATGTTTTTGTAACTCCTATGGTCGTGGTTCCTAAAATTACTAGTGTCGTGATTAAAGCTATTTCTATTTCAAAACGCATTAAAAACATTAATCCTAATGCTGTTTCTAGAAAAGGATAGATCCACCCATATATAGGTAAAATCTTTGCCAGTGGATCGTACATTCTGAATGATTGGGGAAAACCTTTCAAATCCAACATCTTAAAAAAGCTGAATACGATGTAAAACATTCCCATAAAGTCCAGCATAGCTTCATCCAAAGATTCACGCTGGTAGTTCAATAAAATCGTGGCGACAGAAATGTAACCAAGTATCAAAAACAATGGTTTTAACTGTTCTAGCTTAGATTTTTTAGGTTCCGCTTTCGCGAAAGCGGAATTATCAAAAACATTTTTCTTTTCTTGAATAGTATACTTTTCTGGTAGTGCGTTTTGAAAGGTTTCTATCGCAACATGCGAGTTCATGGAGATGACCGCTTGCTCGTTTTCTAAGGTAACTGTTGCATTTTGAACACCTGAAATAGCCTGAAGTCTTTTTTCCACGTCAGTACGACAACCGTTACAGGTCATTCCTTTTACAATATATGTATGTGTCATTTTTGTTTAGGTAAATAGAGTTCTAATTGATTTCCAAATACGTTTTCTCCTAAAACGGCATCTACATGTCCAGCGATTCTATCTTTAAAATTAGTTTTAAAATGCATGTGTAGAAACGTGGTATGATGCGTGAAAATAGCTTTGTGCTTCTCTGAATAAAAGCCTATGATTTCTACTTCTTCGTTCTCAAAAGCACCATGAGGACCAGATTCTTGATGCTTCTTATGGGTGTGAATCATATCGCCATCTTTCCAATCGATTACATGCCATTTTAATAAAGAAGGTTTGCCTTTAATTAAGAAAGGGAAAGGTTGTTCTGTATCGATACCATTCTTCACAGCAGCTTCTTTTATTTGTGTTTCTAGTTGTGAGTTACTGGTAAAACTATTTAGAGATATTGCATCACTCCATTCGGGCACTTCGGCATAAACTAGTAAAGCGGCATTATGATTATAATCAGATTCAATTTTAACTTTATTAAAAACATCTTTTCTACTTACAAAAGATACTCCATCAAAGATTTGAATTTCTCCTTTGAGATTTTCTAAAGCACCTAAAGCATAAAGCTTAGGCTTTTGCTTAAGCGAATCTAGAGAGGCAGTGGCTTTGAGATTTCCAGACATTAAATTTCTTAAGGCTCCATAATGTTTTACTTGTACTTCTTGATCGGTATTAGATGTACAAGAGAAAAGTAACATAATAAAAATTAGGACACCAATTAAACGCGATTTCATATTATAAAGTAATTAGTAATTAAACCTCCTAGAAGCCAGAAGTAACATATAAAAGCAGCATACTTCATTATTCTTTCTAAAAGTTTGCTTTTAGGTGCCATCTCATTCATTTCATGTTTTACATCTTTTCTTTTGAAAAACCCTAAATAGATCAAATAGCTAGTAATTAATAAAAATGTAATATTTAAAAAGAAAGTGTAATCTATTTTAAAATATTCATTGTCTTTAATTTTTACTTGTGATGGATCTGGAATTAAAGAAAGTAAATCAAAACTGTAATGCAAGATAAGCGAGGTTGCAATTAAAGCCGTGAACAATAGAAAAAGAATAAATAATGACATTTTCCAGCCGTAGTATTTTGCATTTATCCTTAATACTGGAAATACAACTAAGTCGCTAAAAATAAAAGCCATTACTCCGGCAAAACTAACTCCTTTACCAAATAGTAAAGCCGCAAGAGGAATATTGCCCATTGAACCTATAAAAGTCAAGAATGCTGCAATAGGACCTATGATTACATGCTGTAATATTTCCCAAACGGTAAAGTCAGTGGTTCCCGAACCACTATTTATAAAAAGTGTTTGAAAAAATGAATCAGGTATAAAGGAGGCAACAATTCCTGCTATGGTGAAACCTACGGTCACATCTTTCCATACCATTTGCCATTCCATTTTATACTTTTTAGCAACCTTTGCCCAGCTTTGTTCTTTTACAATCTGTTGTTTCCAATTCTTTGAGCTGCTGCTATTCTTGCCATTATCTTTTTCTAAATTTTTACGAGCATTTTCTATTAACTTACTAGGTTGCAAAATTTTTATAAGTACCCAACAAATTAAGATTAATAAAATACCGCCTACATATTCTCCTACAACAAACTGCCAGCCTAAAAATATAGAGATTATTATTCCTAGTTCAATAACTAGATTTGTTGATGCGAGTAAAAATGCTATGGAGCTTATGAAACTAGCACCTTTTTTAAAAATAGATTTAGTAGATGCTAATGCAGAAAAACTACAAGAACTACTTATAAAACCAAAAAAGGTACCTAATAAAACCCCTTTACCTTCAGAGCCGCCCATGATTTTTTGCATGCGTTCTTGCGTTACAAAAATTTGAATCATGCTACTCAAGAGGTAACCAAGTATAAAAGCCCATAATGCCATCCAGAAAAAACCCACGGAAGTATATGCTGCCTCACCCCAAGCTTTTAAGAAATCATTCATTTTGATCAAATATATTAGTGATCGTGATCATTATGTTGATGTTCTTCTTTATCACCTTTAACATCCATGGGTTTAGTTCCCAATTTTAAAACGACAAGTTCACCATTACGATAATTTGTAATTATTAATTGTTGATCAAGTACGATTACATCAGTAGGTTTATCAATATTTGTTTCTAATATTTGTTTTACTTTATAGTCTTTATCAAAAACGACAATACGATTATTTTCAAAGTCAGTTAAGAATATTTCTGAGTCAGAAACATAAATTCCTGTTGCGGCATTAAAGTTTTCATCTTGTCCAAACTGAGCTAGAAAACCACCACTTTTATCAAAAACCTGTCCGCGGTTATTGTAGGCATCTGCCACGTAAATTTTATCTGAAGTTATCTGTACATCGGTAGGATAATAAAAATCACCTGCTGCTTTTCCTTCTTTACCAAAGCTTATCCATTTAGAACCATTATAATAAAGAATTCTATTGTTATAGAAATCTGCAATAGCGATCTCACTTTCGTATACACTTATTCCAGCTGGTGCGTCTAGTGAGTCTTTAATAATTAGATAATCACGTTTATTATCTCTCATGACAGCGATAGAGTCTCTTCCATATTCTGGAATAAAAAGAGCTCGTTCTTTAAGTATGGATGTAGAAACTTTATCAGTAATTTCTATATCAGCCATACCAAAATCTATATGCATAGGTCGCTCAAACTCTTCCATGGAAAATAAAGTTTCTCCATCTAGGTTTACTTTAACGACGCGATTGTGGTCGCCATCACTTAAGAAAATATCATTGCCGTCAAGTGCAATACCTATTGGATTAATACCATCAAGTTCAACTACTTTTTCAAATTGCCATTCCTCAGGTAGGTTGTTTTTCTCATTACAAGAAATCATCCCGATAACTATCGGGATGAGGTATAAAAACTTTTTCATTATTTGTTTCTTTTATAGTGACAACATGCTGGCAATGCATCATAAGTAGCATCGTCAGATTTAACAGTCTTTGTATCATGTCCTGCTGCTGCGGCAGCTTTCTCAATTGATGATATACTTGTTTGTTTATCATCATAAGTTACTAATAGCATGTTAGTTTCTACATTCCAGGATGCAGTGGCCACACCATAAACATCACTAGCTGCCTTTTCTATGCGAGCTTTACACATACCGCATTTACCGTTTACATAAATTTTATTAGAAGCTAGATCTATAGTTTCTGTTTTCTCAACTTTTTTAGTGGTTACAATAGCTCCATTTGCACGAGTTATTTTTGCCTCATTAGGCGTGTAACCAGCTTTCTCTACTTGCTTTAATACAGCTTCTAGAGAAAGTTCTTTTTCTGCTGGATAACTGAATGAGAAATCACCTGTTTCAATATCTATTGCAACATTTTTTATTCCTTTAAATTCTTTGAATTTTTTTTCTAAACCATAAGCGCAAAAAGGACATCCTAGTCCGTCAACTTGCACTTCAAATTGGTCCATGTTTTTGTTTTTCTGTGCGTTTACATTAGTAAAAGCAAATAATCCTATTATTAAACTTAAAATTATTGTTATCTGTTTCATTTTACTGTGTTTAGAGCGCAGTTTCTGCGCTGTTATTTATTGTATTTTAACGTATTTAAACAATGCGCTAATAGCTACGAGTTTATTAGAACGTATATCGTGTACCTAAAAATAAAGAGTAGTTGAGAGCGCGATTTGCATCTATTTCTTGTACTAGAGGTAATTGCACAGCTAGATCAAAAGTGATGTTTTTCATCGCATATTGAATTCCTTGAGAATACAATAACTGGTACCAGTCGCGTTCATGCAACCAGACACTGTTGTATTCAAAATAAAGATTCAATTGCTTATTGGGGTATTGAGGTTTAAGCAATGGTAAACCAAAACCTAATTTTGTCCTGAATTCATCAAGTGTTCCATCTGGCATAGAATTATAACCTATCTCACCAGAAATCCCATATTTGAGTGTTTCTAATCCAGCTACTACACCATAATATCCAGAATATTTACCGGTAGAGATGTCCATCACGTCTATTTCATCTCCGGTAGGAAGTGTTTGCAGGGTTTTTGCCACCATACGAAATGTTTTACCAGTTCCATCTTTACGAAAGAATTGATATTTACCCATGATTTTCATATCGGCTAGACCATTACCTTCTACATCTTCTAGGTTGTAGCTGGTATAGGGAATGTGTAGAGCAATGAGGGTATTACTAGTAGGTAAGTAATGCAGCATCACTGGCGCATATACTACGGTTCCACGCTCTGTGTTTCTGATTTCAGTTAATGTTTTCATTGTGAAGCTTCCGCCTCCTAGCATGATAGGTTTATCTGCTGTTATAGGTGGTCCTTGTGAGTACGCTTTCGCGAAAGCGATAATCGTCAAAGAAACCATGATAATATGTTTCATTATTTTATTATATAAAGTTATGTGTAGGTAAAATAACTGCGTATTAAAGCGCAGGAAATAATAGATGTAATCAATAACTTTATCTAAATAAGAAAAGACTGGTGCAATACTGGTATGTCCCGTATGACCAGAGGCGGCGAGTAAGCGGTATAAGATGAGTTTTCTCTATTATCGCCAGTAAATAGAAATATATATGAATGGGTAAATGCAATTAAAAATTGTTGCTGGTCAAGATCAAAAGTTGAAATAGATAATTTTAAATCTTCCTGACCTTTAACTAGCTCGACAACATCATTGCAACAGCTTTTTTCTATCGTAATTTTACAAAGACCCTTAGAGTTAGTTGCTTCCATACCACATCCATGAGAAGGAACGACAACAGAAACATCTTTCAAAAAAGGACCACAAAAATGTTTATGCACACTGAAAGATAGGGTAGAGCATAGCACAATGAGTGCCATGAAAGTTATTCCTATATTCTTCAATGCTTTAAACATAGTGCAAAGATAAGAAATAGTTGCGTGATAGTGTTTATGATAGAGTAATCTTAACGCTTGCTAACGTTTTGATGTAGTTCTAGAAATTAGTTTCTTCTGTGGATCCTAAATCTGGTCGGTCTTCATAGAAATCTTTGAAGGTTTTATCTGTGGTGTAGTCGTCTTTGAGAACTTTGTAAACAGTTACAACTAAAAGCGCTTGTCCTGCAACAGTAAGATAAAAGACCCTACTAAAGGATAGATTCATCGTTGCAAAAATGGTTACAGTTATTAATATTATAGTGGTCATTGCAAGCCACTGCATGGCTGTGATTTTCATAGCAAATAATTTTGTTTATAATATAATTAAAAAGTTAAACAGAAATTATTAATGGAATCACAATATTATGTCTTGCACAATCATCACATTGCACTCCTAAACTAGCTTTAAAAAGAGTGATGGAACTATAAGCGTGCAATAAGTCTTAGATTAAAAACTCGTGGTGTTAAACGCACCGGCACGGCATATTGAGCACTAGACGCTACATCTCTTACCCAAAGATTTGAAATTTGATTCTGGCGATCAAAGATATTGAAGATTTGTGCTCCTATGGACAACTCTTCAAAGTTCTCAAGCCAGCTGCCTGCTCTTGCTTTTTTCTTATCGTCTACAAGAACATACTGAATACCTAAGTCAGATCTGAAATAGTCTGATAATCTAAATTGAAAGTCATATGGGTCTGCATAGCTAGGAGAACCACCAGGCAATCCAGAACTGTATACCATATTAATGTAAGCCTTTAAATTAGGAATGTTAGGAACATAGTCCTGAAACAGGAAAGCTACTTTTAATCGTTGATCTGTAGGACGTGCTATAAAACCACGACCATCTAGATTCTCTTCTGTTCTTAAATAACCTAGAGATATCCAGCTTTCCGTTCCTTTTATGAACTCTCCTGCCAGTCGTACGTCTAGTCCATAGGCATATGCCTCAGCATTATTATTTGCTCGGTACCTAATTCTTACATTTTCTAAGGTATAGGTATTCACATCAGTTAAATCTTTATAATAAGCCTCACTAGTTAATTTAAAAGGTCTTTTTTCACCATCCCTTGTCGTCCAGTTAAAACTCCAGTCGTTACCTAACACAAAATGCACTGATTTTTGTGCTTTGACATCTGGTATAACAGTTCCTTGCTGGTTTCTTAATTCACGATAGAGTGGTGGCTGGTAATATAATCCTGTGGAGAATCTAAAAAGCATATTAGTATTTTTCCAATAGGGTTTTATAGCCACCTGACCGCGTGGAGAAAATACTGTTTGTGTAGTGCTTTGAATATCTTTACCATTTACATTCCACGTGTGAGAACGCAAACCAGCATTCCAGTACACTTCATGATCACCTAAATAGCCACGACTGCTGTATTGTGCAAAGGCTTGCAGTCTCGTTACTTGAACATCATTGTCTGCTCTAGCAGATTCAAAGGATTCTAAAGGTGCTACATAAGAAAAATACGGTTGATCATTTGCTGGTACAGATGGCGGTCTTACGTTAAAACCTGCGCTATCAATTACCGTGTATTCTCTCAGGCGATCCCGTATGTCTTCTGAATTAAATTTAACGCCCCAATCCAGCTGGTCGTTTTCTTTTTTATCTAGGTTTAATTCTAGAGTTCCTTTGTGTTCTAGACTTACAATTAAAGCATCCAGATCGTTACGACCATGGTCCAACTCACTTCCTATTCCACGAGTAAAATCAACCTCACCTAAATCATCGCCACCTATATTTGTGTTAGGTCGTCCTATTCTGTAACGTCCTAATATATCAAAATGCTCTTGTTCTTTTGTATGGTAAACGCTAGAAATAAATCTCAAATTCAGTGATTCACTCACATCGTAACTCGCTTTTACAGCTCCAAAATAGGTTTCATATTGATCGTCCTCGCCGCCATCGTAGTTGATAATCAAAGCTTGCGCATCATCTACAGTTCCAAAGTTAGTTTGTGACGTTAACGGTTCAAACTCATAGCTGTTGATAGCGATATTTCCTAGAAAGCTCACTTCAAATTTTGGGCTTACTTCGTAGGTTAAATAGGTTTGAGCATCCACAAATACTGGTCTTGTGATTGCCTCAGTTTCTCTTGAATTAACAAATAAACTGTTGTTTCTGTATCGCACACCTAGTATTCCTGTTGCCGCTTTCGCGAAAGCGGTACCTTCTACAAATGCGTTAACACCTAAAAAGCTTGCATCTACTCCTGCACCAAATTCTGTAGGACGACGGTAATTGATATCTAAAACAGAGCTCAATTTATCGCCATATTTAGATTGAAATCCACCAGCACTGAAGTCCACACTGCGCACAAGGTCTGAGTTTACAATACTCAACCCTTCTTGCTGGCCACTACGTATGAGAAAAGGCCTATATACTTCAATTTCATTGATGTAAACGAGATTCTCATCAAAATTACCACCGCGCACTGTATATTGTGTACTCAATTCATTATTAGAAGACACGCCAGGAAGTGATTTTAATAAGTTCTCTACTCCTGGTTGTGCACCTGGAATAGTTTTAATAACCGTAGGACTTATATTGGTAATTCCTGCAAATTCTCCAGTTTTAGTATTGCTTATATAGACTTCTACTATTTGTTCAATTTCGGTACTTAAAACTGGATTAAACTCAAAAATGGCTTTACCGTTTAATTCAAAGTTTTGACGAGCTGTTTTATAAGAAATGGAACTAAATACTATAGTAATTTTTTGATTTGCTGGTACCACAAGTTTGTAAAATCCTGTATCGTCTGTTGCGGTACCTATTGTAGTGCCTGAAACTTTAACACTAGCATTTGAAATGGGTTGATTATTTTCATTTAAAATAACACCTTGTATTACAGCGTTTTGTGAGTATAACACACCAGTAATTAATAATGCGATGAAAAGTAAGTAGTTCTTCAAATTGTAGTATTAGCTTTTACGGAAAAATGTAGCCTCAAATGTAGTACTATTTCCTACGTTATCGGTAACGATTACTTTGAGTTCATTTTCTGTATCAGTAACGACACCATCGTCAAAATCGTGTGTAAGAATGCCTGTTTTATAATCATACTCCATTAATATAAACTTACCATTCACCGTTGCGCGATAGCCATCTATGCCTGTATCAGCATCTGCAATTTTGAGTTGGAGTGTTTTGTTTTTAGAAATCCACTGTTTATTCTTAAAATTGATAGGCTTAATGGTAGGATCTATATCATCTTTACTGATGGCATAGGTTCCTAATGTACGTGTACTGGCACTGAGAATATTTCCTTTTCTTCTAGTGTTAACATGGTACACTGCACCCCAATCTGTTACACGGCCTATATAATACTGTTTTAAATTATCATCCTTCTTTGCGCTAGCATCATAAGTTATAATCATATTTTTATGTAAAGGAATTATATCACTATGAACTTTTAACGTGTCAGCATTTTGCTGTAGGTCTAGGAATGCACTTTCATATAAAGCACCTTTAGGAATCATTAATGAAAAAGGGCCGCTATTGTTTCTGTAGGTCATATTATGATCTACAAATGTAAGCTGGTCGTCCTGATCAAGATCTAATGAGTCTGGAGCAGCATCGTTCTTAATACTCATATTAATTTGCACCTTATTTTCTTTGTAATCTGCTATTTCAATGCGATATAAATGTGTAGCGCCTGGATCAACCAGTTGTAGTACACCATCGTTTACATTCTCCTCATAAAGACTTAAGGGACTGTTGTTAGGAACGTAAAGTCTAGAAATACGACTTTTAGTTTTTTTGAAATGTTCATAATCGATCAATTGGTTAATATGTCTTGACTCGCTGAAAGCATAACGATCAAAGGTCATTTCAAAGTTTTTAGTTCCATTAAAGTAAGTAGCGATGTGAAAAGTTCCATTTTGATTATTAGCACCATTTTGTTGATCACTTGTATTCACTCCTATTCCTATGTCACCATAAGCGCTAAATTCTTCTACTTTGAATTTTCCACCTTGTAATGGAATAAGACGTAACAATTGTGCTTCATGTTTGCCATTTATTGTAGAGGTTTCGCTTAGGGGAAATGCCTTAATTTGTTTTACCAGAGGTCTCTTAGTATCTGGGATCTCAATTCCCATCATTAAAGGATTTAAAGGTCTTGCGGCACTATCCCTTATTTCAAAATGTAAATGAGGTCCACCGCTACCACCAGAATTACCACTATACGCAACTACCTCACCTTGATCAACTCTTAATTCTAGATCTGAAGGGTAAAGCTGGATGGAATAACTTTCTTTCTCGTATTGTTTTTTCTTTAAATAAGCCTCGATGCGTGGAGAGAATTTTTTTAAATGCGCATATACAGTCGTATAGCCGTTAGGATGTGTGATATAAAGTGCTTTACCATATCCATATCTTTCTATTTTAATACGGCTTACATAACCAGATGCACTAGCATACACTTTTGCACCAGTACGCTGATTTGTTTTAATGTCTAAACCGCTATGAAAATGGTTAGATCTTAACTCACCAAAGGTTCCACTCAATTTCAAATCTATATCAAGAGGATTAATAAAGTAATCTTGAGGTAGATTTTTGATAGTTTGGCTTTCGCCAAAGCGAGGAATAAAAATAAATAATAGTAAAAAACAGAATGCGTGTCTTATCATAGGATAAATATATAATGTGTAAACGATTTAAACCAATTAAATAAAGCTTTTCAAACTTTGTTCCATAAATATTTGAATTGTCACAAGGTAATCCTAGATTTGTAGTTACAGCATTTAATTAGTACGTATGCCTACATTATCTTCTCAGATTTCTGAAATAGAACTAAAGATCAAGACTTTAATATCTGAGAACAATAGATTAAAGGCTCAGATGAGTGATAAGGAACAACGCATTTTTGAACTTGAAAAAGAAAATAATGCGCTTATTACCGCGTTTAAGGAAAGTGAGGATAGAAATGTAGCGCTTAAAACAGCTAATGCGATGCTAGGTAGTGATGATTATAAAACAAAAACAAAGCTCAAAATAAATGCATTGATAAGAGAAATCGATCAATGTATTGCACAACTGACTTAAAAAGGTGGATAAACTTAAAATTAAAATATCAGTAGCTGATAGAGTTTATCCTCTAACTATAGATCCTTCTCGTGAAGAAGGTTTGCGTAAAGCAGCAAAAAGTATAGAAGCCATGATTAAGCAGCTAGAACAAAGCTATGCGGTAAGAGATAAACAAGATCTTCTTGCCATGTGTGCCTTGCAGTTTGCAGCAAAGTCAGAGCAAATAGTTATAGATGATAGTGCTGATGTAGAACAGGCTAGAGAACAATTACAAGTTCTTAATATGTTACTAGATAAGCAGTTATCGTAGTCGTTCTTTAAATAAAAACAATTACTACCTACACTTGTTTCATTTTTTGGTGAACTCAACACATAATTCTTTAAAAAAGGTGAGTCGTGGTTGTAAAAGCAAGCCGTACTTTAAGTCGGATCCTTGATCAGCCAGTTAGCCTTAAACTTTATTTAAGGAGTTCATACAAAACCCAAACTTGTGTAGGTTTTTTTATATACAATAACCAATGGAATCAATGACAATTATAGCCACAATAGTGGCGCTCATAGTAGGTCTAGCAATAGGCTTCTTTATAGCAAAATCAATCGTAGAAAAAGGCAAGGCCTCTAGTCTTATTGCAAATGCAAAAAAGGAGGCAGAGAGCATCCTTAAAGAAGCAGAGATAAAAGGAGATAAAATTACCAGTGAGAAACTTTATAGAGGTAAAGAAAAATTCATGGATCTTAAATCTAAACATGAGAAGGAAATCATGGCTAGAGAACAAAAGATGAAGGATTCAGAAAAGCGTACCAAGGATAAAGAATCTGCTGTATCAAATGAACTTTCAAAAAATAAAAAGCTTACCCAATCTTTAGAGAGTAAACTTAAAGAAGTAGAAATTAAAAGAGAGTCCGTTTTTAAACGTATGGAAGAGGTAGATAAACTGCATGAATCACAAGTAAAACAACTTGAGGTAATCAGCGGTATGTCTGGTGAAGATGCAAAAAAACAGCTGGTGGAATCTTTAAAAGATAAAGCTAAAACAGAAGCAATGGGAATTATTCAAACTACCATTGAAGAGGCGAAACTTACAGCCCAACAAGAAGCC
>CAZBCH010000358.1:0-4299 GCA_964490235.1 uncultured Flavobacteriaceae bacterium
ATTAGGGATATATTTTTGATAAGTCCACTGGTCCATTTATCAGTGGACTTTTTTGTTAATTCTTGGCAAAAAGTTTTTTGAAACGATCGTTTCAATATATATTTGTGTTCAGTTATGCCTAGAATAGAAACTTTTAATAGAGAACAAGTGCTTCAAAATGCTATGCAGGTATTTTGGGAGCGCGGTTATAATGCTACGAGTATGCAAGATCTAGTTGATGCTACTAAGTTAAATAGGAGTAGCATTTACAATAGTTTTGGTGGTAAAATGGAATTATATCAAGCTTCTTTAAATAAGTATCTAGAAGACACTCAAACTCATTTTGCTCCTATTTTAAATAGTGACAAAAATCCTTTACATAAAATACACTCTATTTTTGAGAGTTTTTTACCAGAAATTTATATTGATTCTCGTGGTTGTATGAGCATGAATTGTAAGTCAGAAATGGCGTCAAACATGGACTTGAGAAAATGGTTAGAAATTACTCAAGAGCAAACGCTGACCATGTTTCAAGAATTAATTCAAGACGGCCAAAATGAAGGCGTCATTAATAAAAATCAAAGTTGTCGTGATTACGCTTGGCACGTATTCAATTCCTTTCAAGGTTTCAGGATGACAGGAATATTAGAAAAACAAACAAATGTTCTACAAAGCATAATAAATAACAGTTTAAGTATTTTAAAATAAATTTTTTTTAACCCAATTTGGAACGATCGTTCCAATAAATTTCAAATAGTTATGAGTAAATTAAAAAATAAGGTAGCCGTAATAACAGGAGGAAACTCTGGAATAGGGCTAGCAACAGTTAAAAAATTCCTTGAAGAAGGAGCAAAAGTAGTTTTTACAGGACGTAGACAGGAAGCCCTTGATGAAGTCACTAAAGAACTGAAAGGTGATTTTAAAGCAGTTCTCGCAGACCAAACTAGTATGGCAGATAACAAAAGATTGATTAAAGAAGCAGTCAATGCATATGGTAAAATTGATATCGTTTTTGTGAATGCTGGTATTGCGCAGTTTAGACCTAGTGATCAAATTGATGAAGAATTCTTTGACCGTCAATTCAATACCAATGTAAAAGGTCCAGCATTTCTAGTAAAAGAAGCAATTCCGCATCTTAAAGATGGTGCAAGTCTTATTTTTAATACGAGTATAGTTCATCAAAAAGGTTTTGACGGTTCTGGAGTTTATAGCGCTACAAAAGGAGCCTTGAGATCTTATGCAAGAGTGCTTACTACAGAGCTTGCACCACGTGGTATTAGAGTTAACTCCGTAGCTCCTGGACCTATCGGGACACCAATTTATAGTAAAATGGAAGGAATGAGTGAAGAGCAAGTCCAAGAAATGGGCGCGTCATTTGCTCAAAATGTTCCTCTTGGAAGATTTGGTGAAGCTCATGAAATCTCAGGTGCGGTAGCATGGTTAGCTAGTGATGAAGCAAGTTACGTAAATGGTATCGAGCTAGAAATAGACGGTGGTATGAGCCAGATCTAATTATTACAAATCTTATTAAAAAAAGTCACAAGAGTTCATCAAAATAGGAATGCTTGTGACTTCTTTTTTTGTGTTAATCTACATAAATACCATTTTCTGGTATTTCAAAGGTCCGCTTATCCAGTCCTCCACGGTCGATATCTACTTTTGTAAATATTCTAGGTTCACCTCTTGCTGTTGTAGGTAAATTGTTTTCTACTTTATACCATGTCAACTCTTCTGGCAGCAATAAGCCGTTTACTTCTTGCCATTTATTGTATTTGATATAGCTGTATTGATCAGACTTACTATTCTTACCGTATGTAACGGTATACGCAAGCCATTCCATTTTCTTAGTTTCTGGGTGATAATACAGCATATAATTATCGTCTGGTGCATCACCTACGTTTGCTTCATAACCTATTTTTATTCCAGGATAAGTGATTCCATCTTTCTCTAAAGGTGCTGCATCGCTATATACGATTCCATCATCTGCTAGTAGAAATGGCATAGCATAGAAGTAGAACATTAAATTATGATAGAAGCGAGCACGCTCTTTAGGAAAATAAGTGCTGTCTTGAGCGATCCATACTTTTCCATCTATAGAACCTATGCTGTAGTCTGGTGTTTCTAGTTTAATATCTCTGGATTTGAGATCTGTAATTGTAATTTGATCATCCATTTTATAGGTCATGCTTTTCATTTCCTTCCAGTTTTGAAGTCCGCCATGAGAGTTTAAGACTTCTAATAGACTTTCTGGATATTTGGACATATCCATTGTAATCTTTTTTTCTGTTACTGTGTTTTCAATGGTAAGATCTTTTTTCTTTTCAGTTTTACAAGATATTAACAATATCACTGCAATTAGAGCTAGTACTATTTTTTTCATGTGGGAAAATTAGAAAAAGAGTATCACATTAATGTTACGGTGGTTGTAAAATTGTTCTTGATAAAAGATAACATAAACCTAAAGTTTATTTTCTTTTTGACATTTGATCCTCTTAGTCCTTATATTTAAACTCCAATTAAAAAATACTCAAATGAAACAGATTTTATCTTTTCTATTCATTAGTTCTTTCATTTTCTCTTTTGCGCAAAATCCTAAAGCAACTCCAACTACAGAAGTTCAAAAAGGGATTTCACAAATGGCACAAATGGTACAATCATCGCCATTTAAAAATCTAGAATTTAAAAACATAGGGCCTACAGTAATGTCTGGTCGCGTCGTAGATGTAGACGTAAACCCTAACGATCCTACTGAAATGCTTGTTGCCTATGCCAGCGGTGGATTGTGGCATTCTAATAACAATGGTACCAGCTTTACACCTATTATGGATAACGCTAGCACTATTAATCTAGGAGATATTGCGGTAGATTGGGATTCAAAAATTATCTGGGCAGGAACTGGTGAGAACAACTCTAGTCGTAGTAGTTATGCTGGAATAGGCCTTTTAAAATCAGCTGATTGGGGTAAAACATGGAGTAAACCTATGCTTACCGACTCTCATCACATAGGACGTATTTTAATAAATCCCAAAAATACAGATCATGTCGTGGTAGCCGTAACTGGACCGTTATATTCTCAAAGCGATTCAAGAGGAATTTACACTACAAAAGATGGTGGAGCAACTTGGAATAAAACACTTTTTGCGACTAACATGGCTGGTTTTATAGATCTTGCTGTGGCTCCAGAAGACTTTAACGTGATGTATACGGCAAGTTGGGAAAAAGATCGCAAAGCATGGAATTTTGATGGCGATGGAGAAGCAAGTGCTATTTATAAAAGTACCGACGCTGGACAATCATGGACTAAAATAACCACAAAGTCAAGTGGTTTTCCTGTTGGGACAGGAGTAGGACGTATAGGGCTTGCTGTTTATGATGCCAATACCGTTTATGCTATTCACGATTCGCAATTTAGAAGAGATAAAGAGAAAGATGACGCTTTCGCGAAAGCGGAATCCTCAAACAATCTTTCAAAAGATGACTTTAAATCTATGTCTAAAGAGGACTTCTTAAAATTAGAAGACAAAAAACTTAATACATTTCTGAAACAAAACGGTTTTCAAGAAAAATACAGAGCGCAAAATGTAAAAAACATGGTGCGAGCTGGTGATGCCACACCTATGGATGTTGCAAAATATCTTGAAAACGCAAATACGCAATTATTTGATACACCAGTAAAAGGAGCCGAACTCTATCGCTCTAACGATGGTGGGAAAACTTGGAAAAAAACTCATGAAGATCAAATAGATGGTGTTTTCTACAGCTACGGTTATTACTTTGCTCAAGTACGAGTAGATCCTAGCGACGTAAATCACGTTTATGTTATGGGTGTACCGATTATCAAATCTGATGATGGTGGTAAAAATTGGAAAAGCATTTCAAAAGAAAATGTCCATGCAGACCATCATGCGTTATGGATCAACCCAAATAAACGTGGTCATATTATTAATGGTAATGATGGTGGATTGAACATTTCTTATGATGATGGAGAAACCTGGATCAAAAACAACTCGCCTAGTGTAGGGCAATTTTATGCTATTAATTATGATATGGAAAAACCATACAACGTTTATGGTGGTTTACAAGATAACGGCGTTTGGGTAGGTGCTCATAATTCTAGAGAAGATCGATCATGGCATCAACAAGGTCAGTATCCATGGGAAACTATAATGGGTGGTGATGGAATGCAAATACAAATAGATTCTAGAAATAGCGATATTGTTTACACAGGATATCAATTCGGTAATTATTACAGAATTGATCGTGGCACTGGAAAAAGAACTTATATCCAGCCAAAACATGAATTAGGAGAATCTCCGTACC
>CAZBCH010000359.1:0-3277 GCA_964490235.1 uncultured Flavobacteriaceae bacterium
GAGAATTCCCAATCCAAATGCAATCGTTCAAAGCTTATCCAAAGACAGGCAAGAAAAGTTAGTGCAGCACCTTGTGTGGCTTTTTTGGCTAGTAAATGATAACCTAAGAACACTAAACTCATCAATGCTGTGTTTACTAAAACAGCAAACCACATCCCAAACGGTGTAGAAAAATACAACCAATACGTAGTTGCGATATTCCAAATAAAGAAAGTGAGATAGGAATACAAGTAGACTTTTCCAGCTGCTTTGCGAGTTCCATTAGTTCTAATGCGTTTTTCTACAATTAATAATGGTACAAATGCGATAAAGAGCAATCCAGCAAAACCATAAGTAGGCCAGCCTAACCATAAGAGGACTCCTGATAATACCGCTAGTAAAATGCTTTTAAGTTTCATGATTTGTGTTGTGAAATGCTAAATTAAGCTGTTTACTTAACAATACTGAAAAGACTTTAAAACTACTTTCTAAAGACAGACAGATCTATATTAACCGAGAAAACATTTGAATATAAAGCCTCACTAGAATCTCCTATATCAGTTAATGCATAATCAACAGAAATGCCTTTGTATTTAAAGCCTATTCCTATATTAGGTTGGAAAGTGGTATTATCACTACCATCCAGCTGCTGTATATTTTGAAAATTTCCCGCTCCTGCTCTCACAAAAACTAAGTCGATAAAGCTGTATTCTAATCCTAAGGCTGGCGTGGCACTCACCGCACTGCTTGAGATAATATCATTAGTCTGAATAAAACGCATGTTCAAATCTACCTCTGCAGTAAGAACGTGATCGTAATGAAAGGTAAAAGTTCTCGCGAGACCTAATTGTAATTTTGGTAAAGTAATTTCTGTCGTTTCTGGTAAATCTTGGTTTTGGTTTTCTACCGCGCCGCTCACTTGTTCAAACTGTTCCTCATCAATAGCCCAAGTGTTATATGTAGTTGTAATGTCACGCGCCATAAATCCTACTTGCCAGTTGCCACGTTTAAATTGTAAGCCTACGTCAAATCCAAAACCCCATGAGTTTGCAAAATCTCCTATTACACGACGTATCACTTTTGCATTAGCTCCATAAGAAAAACCGTCCAGCTTAGCTTCTCTAGCATAGGAAAAGGTAAAAGCCCAGTCTGCAGTAGAAAAGGTAGAAATACGATCGTAATTAATGTTTCCTTGATCGTCTATTAATTGAGTGGTGTTTAGAATATCATCTACAGAAAATCTAATTACAGAAAATCCAAATGCGCTAACATCATCAATAGGCATCGCATAGGCGCCGTAATTAAATTGAGCGATATTAGCAAAATAACTAGAATGCATCAATGACAACTCTTGATCTTGCATTCTTATGAGTCCTGCAGGATTCCAATAAACAGAATTCACATTATCACTGCTCGCCACCACAGCATTGCTCATACCTAGTGCCGCTGCATCGACTCCTATGTTTAGGAATTCGTTAGAGTAGGCTCTTGAGGTTTGCGCTTTCGCGAAAGCGGAACAAACGATAAGAAATAAAAAAAAGTAATTTTTCAAGCAGAAATTTTAATAAGTCGCAAATATCTAAGTTTCTGAGTTAATAACTATGAAAATCTGTGGATATTGCCTAAAAGTAAACGAAACAGATCACGAAAAAACTGCATATTTGTAACATGAAGAAATGGGTGCCAAATATTATCACGTTATTAAATTTATTATGCGGTTGTATTGCTGCTATTTACGCATTTAACGACCAGTTGGTTTTAGCGGGAATATTTGTAGGTGCAGGAATATTTTTTGACTTCTTTGATGGCCTCGCTGCAAGACTACTTAATGTATCTAGCGAGCTAGGTAAACAGCTGGATTCACTTGCAGATATGGTGACCAGCGGTCTGGTTCCTGGAATTGTGATGTATCAAATGTTAAGTGATGCGATACACATGAACTTGACAACAACCGAATCTATTAATTTTACTTTAGGTGAAGATTTCTACTGGATCACACATCCATACACACCTATCATAGGTTTCATAATCACTTTAGGAAGTTGCTACCGACTGGCAAAATTCAATATTGATACCAGACAAACCGATTCTTTTATAGGAGTACCTACGCCAGCAAACGCAATTCTTATAATTTCTCTAGGAATTATTGCACAAGACTATAATAATGAGTTGACCTATTTTCTTACCAATCCGTACATTCTTATCTTAATTACATTGATAAGTGTGTACTTACTCAATGCAGAATTGCCTTTGTTTGCTCTTAAATTTAAACAATGGGGAATTAAAGGAAACGTGATCAGGTATTTGTTTTTGCTCATTTCACTAGTATTACTTATTACGCTCCAGATTTATGCAGTTCCTTGTATTATCATTATTTATATATTGATGAGTGTTATAAATAATATTAAAAAAGACAAATCGAATATTTAAACCAGTAGTTTTTCACAGCTAGAAAGGTTTCAAAAGAAAGTAGTTGATTTTATCAACATAGGCTTAAGCAATGAACAAGATTCTCAAATTCTTATATCGCAAAGACTTTTTAGAAATTACTCCAGAAGTAATTGAAAAAGCATCAAAAAATGCTGATCTTGATTTGCTGCTTTTAGGATTAGATAACAAAGATTTTAATATCCGGATAAAAGCAGTTACGGAGCTATCAAAATATGCAAAGCAAAATGAAGATGTGTATAAAGCTATCTGTAAAACTATTCACGACGATATTTCTATTGTATCCATAAATGCAATAAATTCCTTAGTAAATAGCCACCCAACGGAAAAAAGCAAGTGGATTAAAACACTTCTAGATAAAAAAGGGAGCTTAAAAAAGTCAAGAAAAGTAGGGGCAAACGGTGTTGATTATGAATATTCATCTTTAAAGGACTCAAAAATGGATTTGAGACTACATGTCGTTTTAGATAAAATGAGGAAATCCAGTGGCATTCCTTTTAAGGCATGGTATCGATAACTTTTAAATTTACTCAAAAATCTTCTTCTTTCTCAGCTCAAAGTTTTGTCCTAGGTAAACGCGACGCACCACTTCATCTTCAGCCAGTTCTTCTGGTGAGCCGTGTTTTAAGATCTTTCCTTCAAACATGAGGTACGTACGATCTGTAATGGCTAGTGTTTCTTGTACGTTGTGATCGGTAATCAGTATACCGATGTCTTTTTTAGTTAGCTGTGCTACGATTCGCTGAATATCTTCTACTGCAACAGGATCTACTCCAGCAAACGGTTCATCGAGAAGTATAAAGGTAGGATCTGTAGCAAGCGCTCGAGCGATTTCTGTACGACGTCGTTC
>CAZBCH010000360.1:0-15172 GCA_964490235.1 uncultured Flavobacteriaceae bacterium
AGTATAATGTGTAAATTGCTTGTAATAAATTAATACCCTGAAATTAAGCTCTGTTTTAATGACTCCTTCTGTTTTATTTTGGTATAAAAGTACATTTCCGTTGTAAAAGCAGTTAGCTCACTTTCCTTACATCACTTTTTAATCATTTTTTATAGTGTGTCAAAAGTTATCTTATTGTAAACTCTTATACAATTTGCGCGCCAAAGGTACGCAACTGAATAGAAAATCGTAGTTTTGCCCGCTTTTCATAACGAAATCTTAATATTAACAAATGATAAACAAACAATTCAACAGACTCCTTTTAGTTGTTTTTATGCTGGTATCCAGTTTTGGTATGGCACAAGAGCTGCTTAAAGGTAGAGTTATCGATGACAGTACCGAGGAACCTATTCCTGGCGTGACAATTAGTGTAAAAGGTTTAAAGTTTAACGCTTCTACTGATGCAAATGGTTACTTTGTTGTAACTGGCGCAATTCCCGTAGGTGATCAAATGATTACAGTAAGTAGAAGTGGTTATTATACTAAAACTATTCCGGTTGTAATAGACGCATTAGGCGTTGTGAATTTAGATCCGATTTATTTACAGTTGGATAATTCAGACATTACTCAATCTCAAGGAATTATTTCATTAACTGAAAATGACCTTGCAGATGATGAGAACGCAGCAAATAATGTTTCTGGACTTTTACAAGCTTCAAGAGACCAGTTTCTAAGGGCTGCCGCATTTGATTTTAGTGCAACCTTTTTTAGACCTAGAGGTCTTAATAGTGAAGATGGAAAAGTTCTTATCAATGGTATTGAAATGAACAAGCAATTTTCTGGTAGACCACAATGGAGTAACTGGGGTGGTGTTAATGATTTACAACGCAACCAAAACTTTACTATGGGTCTAAGTGCTGCAGATAATAGCTTTGGTGGATATGCTGGTGTTCAAAGTATTGATATGAGAGCTTCTCAACAACGTGCTGGAACTCAAATATCTTTTGCTAGCGCAAATAGAAGTTACCAAGGTCGTTATATGGTATCTCATCGTTCTGGACTTTTAAATAATGGATGGTCTTTTGCGATAAACGCCTCTAGAAGAACTGGTGATGAAGGTTATATAGATGGTACTTTATATGATGCAAATTCATTAGCTCTTTCTGTAGAAAAAAAATTAAATGATTCTCACTCTATTAACTTTACTGGTCTTTATACGCCTAATAGACGTGGACGTCAAACCGCAATCACGCAAGAAATTGAAGACTTGAAAGGAAGGAAATACAATCCATTTTGGGGCTTACAAGACAATGTAGTGCGTAATAGTAGAATACGAGAAATAGATGAGCCAATTTTTATGTTGAATCACTATTGGACTGTTAATAGTAAATTGAAAATTAACACAAACGTTGGGTATCAATTTGGTAAAATAGGTAACACACGTATTGATAATGGTGGTACTAGACTGGTAACTCTCGATGGGCAAAATTCTTATGTAGGTGGCGCCAGAAATCCTAATCCAGATTACTATCAAAATTTACCTAGTTATTTCTTAAGAAATGGACAAGACCCTATAGATTTTCAATATGCTTTTCTTGCACAGCAAGAATTTATTAATGACGGGCAGTTAGACTGGAATAGTCTATATGAGGCAAATAGAAGCATTAGAGAAAATGGTGGTAATTCTTTATATGCGATTCAAGAAGATCGTATAGATGATAAACAATTAATGGTAAATACTATCATCACTGCAGATATTACTGATAACATTTTATTGAACGGTGGTATAAGATATCGTAATCTTAATAGCGAAAACTACGCCATGGTAAATGATCTTTTAGGTGGTACCGGTTTTCTAGATGTAGATTTCTTTGCTGAAGAAACTAATAATATTAATCTAGATGACGCAGCACAATCTAACGTAAGAACACCTAATAGAATTGTAGGTGTAGGCGATCGTTACAAATACAATTATGATATTAATGCTGATGTTCTTGCTGCGTTTGCACAAACACAATTTAAGACCAAAAAAGTAGATTTCTTTGTTGCAGGAAGTGTTACTAGAACAGAATATCAAAGAGATGGTAAGTATGAAAATGGTAACTTTCCAGGAGCACAATCTTTTGGTAAAAGTAAAAAGCTAGAGTTTACAGACTTTGGATTTAAGGGTGGTGCAACATACAAGATTTCTGGTCAGCAGTTCATCGATGTGAATGGTGCATACATATCTCAAGCTCCTACTATAAGAAACTCTTTTAGTAATGCGAGACAAAACAATGAAACTATAGTAGGATTAGAGTCTCAAAAATCATATAGCGGTGATTTAAGTTATATATATACTACACCTATCGTTAAAGCCAGATTAACTGGTTACTACACACAATTTACTAATGGCACTGACGTAGGTTTCTATTTTACGGAAGGACTTACTGGTTTACCACTTGATGATGGTAGCGCTTTTGTACAAGAAGTTGTAACTAATATCGAACGTCGTAATATAGGTGTTGAATTGGGTCTTGAAGTACAAGTGACTCCTACTATAAAGTTAAAAGGTGCTGCTGCAATGGGTCAGAATGTATTTACTAATAATCCAGACTTGTATTTAACTAGTGACGACTTTAGTGGACAACTTACATTTGGAGACGGCACAACAAGCCTCAAAGATTATCACGTTGCTGGTGGACCAGAAACTGCATTACAAATAGGGTTTGAATATAGAGATCCTGAATACTGGAATGTAGGTGTTACCGCAAACTATTTTGCTAATGCTTATGCAGATATAAGTAATTTAAGAAGAAGTGCTAACTTTAGACTTGATTATGACGGTATTGAATTTAACGATTTTGATCAAGAAGTAGCAAATGACCTTCTTAAGCAAGAACAATTTGATAATTACATGTTATGGAATGTAATAGGTGGAAAATCCTGGAGAATAGACGATAAGTTTATAGGATTCTTTGCGACCATTAATAATGTATTTGACCAGAAGTATAGAACAGGAGGATTTGAACAATCACGTAATTCAAACTTTAGATCTGTTAGAGACGATGCAAATAACCCACAAGAAGTATTTGCTCCACGTTACTTCTTTGGTAATGGAACAACTTATTACCTAAACGTATATTTAAGATTTTAATAAGCAATGATGAATTTATTTAATAATAAGAATATGAAAAATATCCACAAACTTTTTGCAATTGCTGTTTTATCAGTAATTACTTTCTCGTGTGTTGAAGATGATGACTTCAGCATTCCAGATACAGCTGCTGTTGATATAGAAGCTCCAGCAAATTTAATAGACATGAGTGCTGTTATTGATCAAATCGGTCAATCACAAACAGGACTAATTACATTTGAAAATAACGAGCAATTCATTGAAGGTTTTGTTATTTCTAGCGATGAAGCTGGTAATTTCTTTGAAGAACTTATCATTCAAGATGCGATTGAAAATCCTACAGCAGGTATTAAGGTATTAATTGACAATAGTCCATTATTTACCGTATACGCACCAGGACAGCGCATATATGTTAAATTAGACGGTCTTACTGCTGGAATTTCTAACGGTGTACCAGTTCTAGGTATCAATGGTAATGGAACAATAGAAAAAATAGCACCATCTCAACAAGATGCGGTTATTTTAAGAGATAGTGAAGTTTTTGATATTGTACCTACTCCTGTTACAGGACCATCAGAATTTTCTACAGCAAAACTTCTTACTTTGATTCAACTTCCAGAAGCACAATTTACAGATGCTGATTTAGCAGACAACAGAACTTTTGCTTCAGAACCTACAGATCAATTTGATGGTGTACGATTTATCCAAACATGTGGAGATTTCTTTGCAGCTCCTATAAGACTAGAAACGAGTACCTTCTCAGATTTCAAGGCATTAAGATTGCCTAATGGTAGCGGTTCTATCAGCGCTATTCTACAAAGAGATTTTAGAGATGACTTTTTTGTACTTTCAGTAAACTCTCCAGAAGACTTCAATTTTGACCCTAACACTAGATGTAACTTTGATATCGTTGCTTGTGGTACGGCAGCAAGTGCAGGTTCTAACACACTTCTTTTTGAAAACTTTGAAACGCAATCTACAGGTGCTGCAGCAATGCCAGCTGGATGGACTAACTTTCAAGAAGAAGGAACTGAAACATGGGAAGTTTATACAGCAACTGGCGCTAATGCCTCTTTAGGAAAAAGTGTGAGCTGTGGATCATTTAGATCAGGTGATGCAAGTACAGTAGCATGGTTAATTACTCCTCAATTTGATTTTGACGCTCAAACAGGAGAAGTTTTCTCTTTTGAAACATCAAATAGCTTTGCTGACGGCTCATCGATGGAAGTACTTTTCAGTAATGACTGGGATGGTACTACAGCTGGTATTGCAACAGCATCTTGGGAACCTATGGCAGATCCTATAGTAGTAGAAGACAGTGAAAACTTTGGTAACTGGGTATTTTCAGGAAATGTTTCTTTAGACTGTGTAACTGGAACAGGAGCAATAGCTTTTAGATATATTGGTAGTGGTGATGCAGGTACAGACGGTACTTATGAGCTAGATAACATCTCTTTAACTAGTAACTAATACGAGATAATTGTATTAATTCCGCTTTCGCGAAAGCAGAAGTTTAAAAAACCTCTTTATTCATGTATGAATAGGGAGGTTTTTTTTATGAGTTAAATTCACTTTGTATTCATTGCTTAAATGGAATCAATTGGTAAAAACTAACATTTTCTTGGAAAATCAACGTTGTGAATACACGTTCATGATTAACAACCGTACAAAACAATTTTAGAGTGATTTTGTAAATTTAGTTGTGTTTTACTTTTTTATAGATCTTACACGTGAATAAATGTAGCTCCTTAATTTAAACTACAAATAAAGCCTCAAGACATGAATAGACATTCAACTGACTATGAGCAGACAATGAGTCTCAAAAATTAATTTAAGGACTTGTAAAAGTCTTATTAGTGAATTATACTATAATAATATTTACATAGTGGTGCGCATGTACCCAACTATTTCCTTTTAGCTGATTATAAGCTTAGTAATTACAATAATTTTTATCTAGAGCAGTGCTGTAAATCAACTACACTCAATTGTTGCGGTAAAGGGAATCATTTGAGCTTGTGATGCATGAAGAACGCTAAATAGAAACTTTACTAGTATGTTTTGTAGAATGATTATGTAATTCCATTCCATAAAAAAAACCGCTCTTTAAAAAGAGCGGTTTTTACTTTTCTTGATATGTTTAATCAATTACTTCACTAAGTTGATCTCAACACGTCTGTTTTGAGCTTTTCCAGCTTTAGTTTTATTAGAAGCAACAGGCATAGTTTCTCCAAATCCTTTAGAACTTAAACGGAATTCATCTACTCCATTTGCAACTAAATAATTCTTTACAGAAAGCGCACGCGCTTCAGAAAGTCTTTGATTGAATTGTTTAGGACCATCACTATCAGTGTGACCATCAACTTCAAATTTAGCTTCAGGATATTTCTTTAAAATTGCTATTATATCTGCAAGTACCTCTTCAGACTCACTCTTGATAGAATCTTTGTTAGTATCAAACAAAATAGTTTTAGCATACTCGTTTAATTGAGCTTGTACTTCTTTAGGAGGCATAACTGGTCTCGGACAACCTTGCAGTTCAGCAATTCCAGCAGTATCAGGACACTTATCCATAGCGTCCTCTACACCGTCATTATCTCTATCTTTTACTGGACAACCTTGTCTTGAAGCTGGACCAGCTTCGTTAGGACATTTATCATCAGCATCTGCTACACCATCGTTATCAGCATCTGGACATCCCATTAAAGCAACTAAACCTGCAGTTTGTGGGCATTTATCATCTTTATCTAAAACCGAATCTCCATCAGAATCAGGACATCCATTTGTTTCAGCTGGACCATATACGTTAGGACAATCATCTTTTGAATCTTGGATACCATCCATATCAGAATCTGGACATCCATTAAACTGCTCTAAACCAGCAACTGTAGGACACTCATCCTTAGAATCTACAACACCATCACCATCAGTATCTACAGCTCCCCATGTAAATTTAAGACCTGCAGTATGTTGAAAATGTTTTGGAAATGCATCCTCAAACGCATGCTTATATGTAGTTTGAACATTAGCATAAATGTTATCTATAATCTTAACATCTAATCCGAATGTTCCATTGAAAGTACCAAAACCTTCATCTTCTAGAATTTGGTAAGAACCACCTACACCTAAAAATGGACTAATTTTTTCTCCATTCCAAAGCTCAGCTAGATTATATCTTAATCCACCGTCAAAAGAATAATATGATAAATCATCTATTTTTGTGTCTCCTGCTGTATCGATAGTATTTACAGAGAAAGCTCCCGTAGCAACAACACCATCTCCTACATAGTAACCAACCTCAAATCGCGATGGGGCTGTAAGAATATTATAATGTTCTACGTTAAAAAATTCATCAAAGTAGCCGCCTAGACCATTATCTTCCTCACCTACAGGGTAAAGATCGATTGCGTTGATTCCTATTGCAAAGCTCCAGCGGTCGCTTTCATTTTGGGCATAACTCGTGCTGGCAGAAAGTAAAATTGCTCCAGCAACTAATAATTTAAAAATATTTTTCATGTTGGGGTTTTTATTTAACAACTGCAAAATTACACTGTTCCAAGTCTTAAGCAAGTCTTAGATCGATAAATTTGTCTAAAAATGCAGCTATTATCGTTTATTTTTTGTTAATTTTAGATAACACCTAAGGATTTTCCAACTTTTTCAAAAGAACTTATAGCTTTTTCTAAATGTTCTTGAGAATGCGCTGCACTTAATTGTACTCTTATTCTTGCTTTCTCCTTTGGCACTACTGGATAAAAGAATCCTATTACATAGATACCTTCTTCTAAAAGCATATCTGCCATTTGTTGTGACAGCTTTGCATCATAAAGCATTACTGGTACGATAGCGCTTTCACCATCTACAATATCAAAACCTAAGTCCTGCATTCCTTTTTTGAAAAATGCAGTGTTAGCTTGCACTTTATCGATTAATGCAGTGCTCTCATCAATTAACTCTAATGCCTTAATGGATGCTCCAACTATAGAAGGTGCTAAAGAATTACTGAATAAATAAGGCCTAGATCGCTGTCTTAGGATCTCAATTACCTCTTTGTTTGCACAAGTATATCCACCCATTGCTCCACCTAAAGCTTTTCCGAGTGTACCAGTAACAATATCAACTCTTCCTAAAACACCTTTTGCTTCTAGTGTACCACGACCGGTATCTCCTAAAAATCCGGCAGCATGACATTCATCTACCATTACTAATGCATCGTACTTGTCAGCCAGGTCGCAAATCTTATCTAGCGGTGCTAGTATGCCATCCATTGAAAATACACCATCGGTAACAATTAATTTGAAACGTGCTCCATCTTTTGTAGCTTGTATCAATTGTTTTTCTAGATCTTCCATATCTGCACTTGCATAGCGGTAGCGTGCAGCTTTACATAAACGTACTCCATCGATAATTGACGCATGGTTTAAGGAATCAGAAATTATTGCATCTTCTTTACCTAATAACGGCTCAAAAACACCACCATTTGCATCAAAACAAGCAGCATACAAAATCGTATCCTCACAACCGTAAAAATCTGCTAGCTTTTGCTCTAGTTTCTTATGAATATCTTGAGTACCGCAAATAAAACGCACCGAACTCATTCCAAAACCGTGTGTATCTAAAGTATCTTTTGCCGCCTTTATGACTTCGGGATGAGAAGAAAGCCCTAAATACTTATTGTCACAAAAATTGATTACTTCAGACCCATCATCTAAAGTAATAACTGCGTCTTGTGGCGAGGTTATAATTCTTTCTTTCTTATATAATCCAGCTTCTTTAATTTCAGCTAGTTCTTTTTGTAGGTGTTCTTTAATTGATCCGTACATGTTTGTCTATTTTTTTATAATGTCACAAAGATAGCAAGCTACTCTTGCTTAACCATTCCATTTAACGATTTCTAAGGTATCTGTATAAATTAGAACTTTCTCAGCTACCTTAATATTCATCGACTCCAACAAGTTTGCATATTCATTTACTTGGTTTTTGTGTTTATCTAGCGCCGCACCAGTTTTATAATCCATTACAACAGCATCATCGTCGATTACTACAACACGATCAGGAATAAGCCTTTGACCTGATGGCAATAAAATAGGTTGCTCATTTAGAACCTGTATACCTTCTTTGTAGTAAGCAAACAGTTCAGGATGGTTAATAACGCTGGATATCTTCTTTTTCATCTCCTCTTGCTCCATTTTAGAAAGCGAGAAATCTCGCTCTATCTTGTGACTCACCTCATCATAATCTGTAGTAAATTGAATCAATGAAAGGAACTCGTGCAAGACATTACCTTTTTGTATGGCATCGCTTGCACCACTAGCCCAAAGCAGTCCTTTTCTAGTCGAGATTGTCAGTCGATTAAAGTCCAAGTTCACTTTATATTCCTCTAGCATCTCACTTTTCTCTGGTTCAGAAGACATAGATTTACGCACCGCATCACCTATTTGCGCAGATTGATAACCATCCTCTATTTTGCAATTTATAGCATGCTGTTCTACATATTCTTTTAAAAGTACCGAGTAACTTGCCGTTTTACTGGTAGTTTCTATAGCGCTTATATACAATTGTTCTTGAGCCCTAGTAAATGCTACGTACAAAGTATTGATTTGATCCATTTGAGCTTTGGCAAGATGTTGTGCATAAACTTCTGGTGCCATTTCTGGGTAATATTCATTTTCTTTTTTCAGGCTTATAAAAACCTGATCAAAACCTTCATATTCAGAGGGATTTACAGACACCCAACCTGTTGGATTTCTAGCATCATCTAATTTTTTATCACAGTGCGGCACGATAACCACAGGAAATTCTAACCCTTTAGATTTGTGAATGGTCATGATTTGCACGGCGTCTGCATCTGCTGCGGCTGGAACGCTCAATTTTTCCATTTTTAATTCCCAATGTTCTATAAATCCTGAAAGTGACACTTCATAACCTGTGGAATATTCAAATAGAAATTCCATGAAAGACTGCAACCTTGTATCTTGTTCTTTGAAGAGTTGTAATGATTCGGCAACGTGTTCTGTAGCTTGAAATAGTGCCGCTTTCGCGAAAGCGGATCCTAAATCATCTTTATCCCATCCCATTAATTTCTCACCTAACATTTGTAAACTATCTTGCAGGTGCGCGGTAACAAAAGCATGAATATCTTCTAGCTGAAAAACCTTTGTATAGGCAATCAAAAATTCAAATCTAGGCTGTTGTTGATCAGGTGCCTGTACCATTTTCATCAATGATACTAGTAACTGTACTTTATGAGAAGCATGCACTAATAAACTGTCGCCAGAAACTACACGCATATTTTTACTTACTAAATATTTTGCAATCTCATGCCCATCTTTATTTGCTCTTACTAAAACACAAATCTCACCTAAAGCAAAGCCGCAAGACTGTGCTTTTAATACTTGTTGATGCACATGATAAGGATAAACACTTGTATAATCATCTTCTTCATAAGGCGCTTCAAATTCTTTGTCTATAAAATCGATCTGTACAAATCCGCCTGCTTTTGATCTGGTTTCTTGCTTTAAATATTTTTTATACAATGTCTTATAAACATCACTGCTCAAATGATCTCCATAGTAATCAAAAAACTGATTATTAAAATTTATTATTTGATCATAACTGCGCCAGTTAAAAGCTAGTGTTTCTTCTTTTTTAGGCAGCATGAAAAGATCTGGAGTTGATAAAAGTCTCAAGAACTGATCTGCATCGCCACCGCGGAATCTATAAATAGATTGTTTTGCATCACCTACGAGCATTAAAGAACCTCGTTCTTGATTCTCGCGTTGCTGTTGTAATTCATTTTCAATGAGTGGCGATAAGTTCTCCCATTGCATGCGGCTGGTATCTTGAAACTCGTCTATAAAATAATGACGGTATCTCTCGCCAAGTCGTTCATAAATAAATGGTGCTGGCTGGTCTTTTATTTGTTCTGCAAGCAAGGCATTAAATTCATAAATAGGAACTATTTGCTCGTTGATTTTTATTTGATCGATCTCATGGAGCAACTCATTAAGCAAGGATAATGGTGTCAGACTGCTGGCTATATTTTTATAGAAAAGCACCGCGCCCATATCCTCCTTATATTGAATGGCAAATGACTGAATCTCGCCAGCAATTTGATCAATTCGGTCTTTTATATCTTGAGATTTTCCTTTAGGATAAAGATCTCCAGCTATTAAATCTCTAACAGAAGCAGTTTCTAGCCCTACTGAAAAATCCTCGTTTGCCACTTTTATAACCGTATTAAAAATACTTCTAGAACCACCTTTGAAATCTGTGGGATCAATGTTAGAATTCTGAGAAAGTTCTACTAATGATTTTGCATTTTCAGAAAGTCGTTTTTGCGCAACATTGACCTTTTTATATAAGCTTTCGCGAAAGCGTAAAAAGTCTTCTACCTCTTTATCTTTTAACTGTTTTAAATAAGGATAGTGATTTTCGTTGAGTATGAGCTTTGCGATATCTTGAAGATCGTACTCGATGTCCCAACTTTTTCCTTCCTCTATTTTTGATAAAGAAAAATCTACTAATAAATGAGTTAGCTTTTTATCTTTTCCTGCTCTAGCAATCAAATTATGAATTGCTTTAGAAATTAATCGTTTGCTATCGAGTTCTACCTCAAAATTATCAGGTAAATCAATATCCTTTGCAAATGTTCTTAAAATACGATGATTAAAAGAGTCAATAGTTACGATATCAAAAGCAGAATAATCATGTAATAATTGATTAAAAATCGCTTGTGCTTTTTTTCTAAACTGCTCGTCATTTAGTCCTGTCTCGGTCTTGATGTGTGTGGCGATTCCCTTTACTGAATCCTCTAACTCATCAAATGTAAATTTATAGAGGTATTCCAGTATGCGTTCTTTCATCTCGCCTACTGCTTTGTTTGTAAAGGTCACAGCAAGAATCTTGCGGTAACCATTTGAGTAGGAATTTTTAAAAAGTAGGGTCAAGTAATCTTGAGCAAGCGTATAGGTTTTACCAGATCCTGCACTGGCACTATAAAAAGTAGTAGGTGATTGCGACATATTCAAATATAAGATTACTCCTTTGAAAAATAGTATAGACTGGCAAGATGATAATGAAAAGTTAAGTTACGGGAGAATAAATTTTATACTGATAATTAGTTTAAATAAATTCCTTTCTTTTAACCTATTACCTGCAAATAATAGGCTTGTATACTTTAAGGATAATATAACGTTGATAATTTTAACAGTTAGGATTTTGTGCCTAATTTTAGGACTCAATAAATAACTAATTAAAAAGAATATATAATGGCTTTTGAATTACCACAATTAAAATATGCTAAGGACGCACTAGAACCACACATTGATGCTAAAACTATGGAAATTCACCATGGTAAACATCACCAAGGTTATACTAACAAATTGAATGATGCAGTAGAAGGAACAGATCTAGAAGGAAAGACTATTGAGAATATTCTTAACAATCTAGATATGAACAATACCGCTGTAAGAAATAATGGTGGTGGATTTTATAACCACAGACTTTTTTGGGAAGTAATGTCTCCTAACGGCGGCGGAAACCCAAGCGGTGACCTAGCTGATGCGATCAATACATCTTTTGGATCATTTGAAGCATTTAAAGATAAATTTAGTACTGCTGCAAAGGGACAATTTGGTTCTGGATGGGCATGGCTTTGTGTTCATGAAGGTGGAAAACTAGACGTATGCGGTACTCCTAATCAAGATAATCCATTAATGCCAGAAGTAGGCTGTGGAGGAACTCCTATTTTAGGTCTGGACGTATGGGAGCATGCTTACTACCTTAATTACCAAAACAGACGTCCTGATTATGTAGAAGCATTTTTCAATGTGATCAACTGGGAAGAAGTATCTAGAAGATATGCTGAAGGGAAGTAATTTCTTTTAGCTTTTAGCTTTTAGCTTTTAGCTTTTAGCTTTTAGCAAAAATTAAAAATCCCCAAATCAACTTTGTAGATTTGGGGATTTTTTGTTATCTCAAATTGACTAAATAACTATAAAACCTGATGACCTCCATTTATACACTAATTGTTCCCAGTATAAGTTCTAGAGTATGCACAAAAATAAGATCGTATCTTCTACAGCTTTAGAATTTTAAGCTAAATATCCTTGATTGATTGAAATTCCCTTTAATTCAATTATCAGTAAAAAGGCTACTAATTTGCCTAATATGGTTATTTTTCAAATTAATTAAATAATTATAAAGAAAAAAGTTAAGCTATTTGATAAATAGAGCTATCTTAAATAAAAATATTATTTGAGTTTAGTTTATATGTGCACATTGAATGTACTTCCTTCTGTTTCTATTATAATAAAAGAGCTACCAGCAACGACAGCATGACATTCTCCATTATAGATGGATTGCGACACAATAGAAAAACAAGATGGAAGCAATACAAAATTAATACGACTCACACGAGCTTTCAATTGAAATTAAATCTTTGTCAATGTAAGTAATTTAGGAACACGTAATGCTTGCTCAGCATCTACATCACCATCAGGATTATAAAATGATTGAATACCCAAATTCCATGTTAATGTAGGTTGAGGATTATTTATACTACGATAATTATAAGTTAGGTATAACATATAGTCTGTCCATTTGCTACGTATAGGATCCTCAAATTCACCCACAATCTTAGAGGAATTTCTAAACCCATGCATTATAATATGGTAAATATCATCCGATCCTTGAGACGTTGCTGGATTTGTTAAAGTGTTAATGATCTCTATTCCATTCTCTTCATAAATATAATTACCAACAATTACATCTGAAAAATATCCACCATGTTCATAATCTTCAATCTTTTGTAACATAAGTGTAAGCTTTTTATTGCCATCTTGATATTCCCAAGTACCTTCAAATTTATTAAGATTGTTATTCGTATCCTTAAAAGAAATTCCTTCTTCTATCCATGTAGCGGTATCTCCTTCCATGGGGTAAGTTTGCGCAACACATGAAAATAAACAATTGCAAACTAACATTATCAGCACTAAATTTTTCATAACATTTTATTTTAATTACAAGGTATTGCCGCTCCTAATTGAGGTTTATTAGGGTCGCTAGGGTTAGGATTAAGCGTTAATTGTTCCCAGCCACTATGCCCATCTGTCGTTTTATATAATTGTAATCCCATTTTTTTTAATTGTTTCAATGCAACTTTTTCTAAAACATTTTGATCATCTGCATTATTTCTGATATTCTTTTCATATCTGCTTTTCTCATTTTTTATTTCCTCTGCTGTCATTCCTAATACGGCTATTTGATGACCTAAATAATTATTTGCTATGATAGAATTAGGATTCTTTTTAATAGCATAAACATTTATACCAGAATTACTTGATGTGATTAAAACACTAGCCGATCTACTAGTAGGCTTATTATATGCACTTATTTTAGCAATGTCTTTGAGAAAAATCTGTAAATCAGAATAAGAGTACATACTCACAGTTCCTTGATTAACATTTCCTTTATAATGAGTATGAACTAAAATCGTCCTCAAGATATTATTTGCTAAATCTCTTACTGGTGCTGTAGGTACATTCGTAGTTCCTCGATCTTGATGAAATGGTAATGAGTTACCATTCAAGTCCTGAGTGTACTCATTTATTTCTTCAAAATTATTACGATTAGCTGAATCAATCAATCGAAATAATCTGGTATTAAAATCTGAGTCAATTAATAAATCATTTAAAAATTTACAATCTTTATCTTTTTTATCTAGAGGGTTTTTACCATCGTTGGGGCTTATTCCTATTGTCGTTTCATCTTCATTTAAATGATTATCATTTGATGAGGAATCTCCATTATTTGTTCCATTTCCATTTGCACCACCGCCAGTATCACCGTTTCCAGGATCAAAAGAATCTATTGTCATACATCCAAAAACCCAACTGCCATAACATATTTGATAAGGTCGGTCATCACCTCTAGCCTGACAACTGGAATCTCCGAACTCATGATTACCATTACCAGTTGCACCGTGGCAATTAAATCCTATACAATTTGTATTATAGTCCCAAGTCACAGTTTCTAAACTTCCATCCCCACAATCTCCAGATTTTGTATATAACGCATTTCCTTGTAGAGGAGTAATTGCAGGGTTTCCTGTGTCATATTCTCGATATCCCACCACACTATAGTCAACGGTAAAGTGAGTATATGTACTATCGTTAAAAATCGTAAGCACATAGTTTCTAAGGGTTTGTTGCCTATCAATACTATCTTGTAATACTTGAAATGTATATGACTTATAAAAATCACTTTCTAATAGTTGTATTCTAGAAGTATCAATCTGAATTGAAGAATTAGAGATGTCAGTTGTTTTTGATATATTTTCAATAAATTTTTCAGTAGTCTGAGTAATAATTGTGGAGTGCTGTAGATCATCGTAAGATACAATTTCACCTTTTAAAGAATGCCCTTGTTTTTCTTCTTGTAACTATATAAAATCATCCTGTTCACATGAGGAAATGCTAATCAATAGCATGCATACAACTATCAATTTTAAATGAATCTGATCATTATAAGCTTTCATAAAAACAGGTATTTATCAACCAAAATAGATAACTAAATAGAGGACGTCTATATTTTAACTTAATATTAACTTGTTACAAAATAAAACTTCCGCATTATATGACTCAATCAACGTGACAACAAAACTTTTTAATAAGCACGCTCATCATTACCTTCAAAGAAGTTGATATAGGCACGATTTACTACTCGGTTACCACCATCTGTAGGGTAATTACCAGTAAAATACCAATCTCCTAAATTTTTAGGACAAGCTTTATGTAGATTTTCTACAGTTTGATAAATGACTTGTACCTCACCATTTATGTCTTCATCAGAAAGTAATTCACCTATTTTATCTGATATTTGTTGATCTGTAAAAGGATCGTATAACTCTTTAACATGATTTACCACATCTACATCTTCCATTTCAGTTTGTAGTTTGCACTTTTTGTAAATGCGCTCTACCGTATCATAAGTACCACTATCCTTGTGCAAGGCTAATGCTGCTCTAAATGCTACTAAACCTTCTAATCGAGCCATATCTATTCCATAACAATCTGGATA
>CAZBCH010000361.1:0-3111 GCA_964490235.1 uncultured Flavobacteriaceae bacterium
ATGAGTACCGTACCAGAAATTATTGTGGCAAATCATTTAAATCTTCCAGTAAGTGCTATTTCTGTATTAACTGACGAATGTGATCCAGAAAATCTAGCGCCTGTAAATATCGCAGAGATTATTGAAATCGCTGGTAAAGCAGAACCTAAGATGGTTGCGCTTTTTAAAACTCTTATCGAGCAACTTTAGTTGTATCATTTTTAAGTCTCGCAGGCTTTTTTGAGCCATAATTATGATCTAATATTAATAGTAGGAAGTGGAATCCGCTTTCGCGAAAGCAAATTAAAAATATGAAATACGTATCCATTATTTTATTAGTCATACTAACGGCTTCTTGCGTTGGTGGTGGTGATTTATATTACCAAACATTGAAGAAGAATCAAGAAATTCCATCTCAAAAAGGACAGTTGGATCATAGTCAATGGAATTCACTATTGAGTAAGTATGTAAATGAGACAGGTTTTGTAGACTATGATAGTTTTAAAAAAGAACAAACCGAATTAAAAGAATATTTGAGTTATCTAAATGAAAACAGCCCGCAAAAATCGTGGAGTATCAATGAACAATTTGCTTATTATATCAACTTGTATAACGCAGCTACAGTAGATTTAATCTTGATGAATGACATGCCAGAAAGCATCAAAGATATTGATGGGCCATTAGGACAAGTATGGTTGAAGAAATATATTAAAGTAAGTGATAAAGAATATTCGTTAGCTGGTATCGAGAAGAACGTACTTCAGAAAATGGGTGATGCTCGTATACATTTTGCCATTAATTGCGCGAGTTATTCTTGTCCTAAATTGCAGAATAAAGCTTTTACCGCTGTAAATGTAAATGCACTTATGGATCAAAGCGCTCGAGAATTTATCAACTCAGATAAGAATGATTTTAATAACCCTAACGACCCTAAATTAAGTTCTATTTTTAAATTTTATACTGAAGATTTTACCCAAAATGGAAGGACACTAGCGCAGTATATCAATCAGTACGCAGATACAAAAATAGCCGAGAAAGACAGGTATGATTACATAGAGTACGACTGGTCATTGAACAAACAAAAGTAAAAACCATCATCATAGTTCTTGCGTATATTTGACCGTATGATCAGTATTATTATTCCTGTACTTAATGAAGAATCTTCAATTGTAAGGCTATTAGAGCATCTTCTTAATAATGCCAGAAATTCAACTGCATTAGAGCTTATCGTTGTTGATGGTGGTAGTAAAGATGAGACTTTAAGTAAGATCGAGGAATTCAATTCAGCTGTCAACAAAATTGTTAAGGTTATTCATTCTGAAAAAGGTCGTGGCAAACAATTACACAACGGTTCTAAAGTCGCTACAAAGGAAATTCTTTATTTCCTTCATGCAGATTCTTATCCGCCTAAAAATTATGATCAGCTAATTATAGAAGCTGTTCAAAAAGGTCATCCAGCTGGTTGTTTTAGAATGAAATTTAAAAGCTGGCATCCATGGCTAATTATTATAGGGTGGTTTACACGTTTTTCATGGAAAGCAAGTCGTGGTGGAGATCAATCACAGTATATTACTAGAGAGTTGTATGACGAGATAGGCGGTTATAATACTGAAATTCCGATTTATGAAGATTATGATCTAATCGCTAAGTTATATGATCGAGATCAATATTATGTCATCCCTGAATGGTTAAAAACTAGTGCGCGCAGGTATCATGAAAAAGGCGTTCTAAGATTACAATGGTTTTACATCACCATTTATTGGAGAAAGTATCGCGGTGCAACTATAGATGAGTTGTATGAGTATTATTTAAGTAAATGCGATTAATTATTGCGTAAAGGCTTTTTGACTGGAATTTCCAATCATTTCTTAACTTTTGAATTACGGTTAAAGGAACCAAATCATCCCTTACTCGACTCAAAGCTTGCTCTCGACAATTTATAAATAGCGTCTTAAGGCGTAATAGGTTATATTTGAGAAGTTTAAAATCAACCTTATGTCTTATAAATTCAATAAAATCGTCTATCTTTTTGTTACTCTAGGTTTACTGCAATCTTGTATAGATGACCAAATCTGTACTGAAAAAACATGGTTTCAAGATGCAGATTCAGATAGTTTTGGTAACCCAAGTAATTCTTTACAAGCATGCGAGCAGCCCGCAGGTTATGTAGAAGATAATACCGACTTTGATGACGCTAATGCTTCAGCTTTTCCTAATGCCATGGAATTATGTAATGGAATAGATGATAATGGTGATGGGACAATAGATGAAAATCCTACTGATTGTGCTGTTGGTGAGGTTTGTGAGAATGGAAGCTGTGTTCCAGCAGTTACCTACTACATAGATCAAGATGGTGATTTATATGGTGATGCAGCAACTACTATAATTGCCGGCAGTATGGCACCTAATGGCTACGTACTAGATAATACAGATTGTAATGATACAGATGCTTCAATTAATCCAGGAGCCACTGAGGTTTGCAGCAATGGTATAGATGATAATTGCGATGGTAATGTAGATGAGAACTGTATTTTTGTAGGCGCGCAATATCAAGGCGGTACCATTATTTTTGTAGCTAGTTCTGGACAATCTGGTTTGATCGTTTCAAATGCAGATATAGGAGTTGCAGACTTCAACACTGCAAAGACTAATTGTACTAACTTAATTGAAAATGGTTACAGTGACTGGTACTTACCTAACAGATTTCAATTACAACTTTTATATACAGAACGAGCAAACGTTAACGGTTTGTCTACAGTGAACTATTGGAGTGCAGCATTTTACAATCCCAATTTTATCACTAACCCAACAGATGCTTATTATACAGATTTTTCAAATGGGGTTGAAGGATATGATAATATTAATATGGTCTTTAATTATAGAGCCGTGCGAAACTTTTGAAGTAAATCTTCAAATTAAACTTTTAAGCCGGCTAGTTTTTACTAGACGGCTTTTTAATTCTTAAAGTAAGTGAATGAACTCAAAAATCTATCTACTCTCATTTAAAATATAAGTAGAATTGAAAAACTAAACTTTTTAAAAGAGCAAGTTTATTTTAATACTTTCTACTCCTTTGTCAACTCAGTAAACATTGTTTCCAGATTCTTATTTCTTTTATTAAGTGATAAAATT
>CAZBCH010000362.1:0-4032 GCA_964490235.1 uncultured Flavobacteriaceae bacterium
AGTTCTTAAAAATCTAAGCTTTCAAGTTCAGGCAGGAGAGACAGTAGCAATTGTAGGTGCTACTGGAGCAGGAAAATCTACGATCATAAATCTATTATCACGTTTCTATGAAATTAATAGTGGAGATATTTTGATTGATTCTGCTTCCGCGAAAGCGTACCAATTATCCTCTCTTAGATCACAAATAGCAGTGGTGCTGCAAGACGTTTTCTTGTTTGCAGATACGATTTTAAACAACATTACTCTTCAAAATCCAGATATTACTGAGGCAGATGTTATTGAAGCAGCTAAGAAAATAGGCGTTCATAAATTTATAATGACTTTACCTAATGGTTATAAATACAATGTAAAAGAAAGAGGTGTTATGTTAAGCTCTGGACAGCGTCAATTGATAGCTTTTCTTAGAGCCTATGTTTCTAATCCTAGCATCTTGATTTTAGACGAGGCGACTAGCTCTGTAGATGCATACAGCGAGCAATTGATTCAAGATGCCACAGATATTATCACAAAAGGGCGTACTTCTATTGTAATTGCTCACCGACTTGCCACTATCAAAAAAGCCGATAAAATCATCGTCATGGATGCTGGTGAAATAGTAGAAATGGGTACCCATAACGAGCTTCTTGAAAAAGAAAACGGTTATTATAAAAACCTTTACGAGGTTCAATTCTTGCAACAAGAGGTAGCTTAAATTGCTCCGGTTGCTTTTGCAATGATTGTACCTATTAAGATAATAATAAAGAAAACAATACTTAAAGCCACTAGCATTGTTATAAAAACTACTATTGATACTAAAGTTTTGAGTATTATACTTTGATTATCTAGTCTAAAACACCTCTTGTAACAATACATGTTATAGATATACATTAAAGGCAGTGTTACTGCTCCTAGATATATAAAATAATCAGGTAGCAATAAAACAACTAAAATAGAAAATGGGGTTGTTACAATTACAGAATGTCCATAAGTATATAAGTAAAAAACAACTTGTTCTGTAAAATTAAAATATCGTTTATTATAAAAAGTAATTCTGGCCACTAACGCCAAAAATGGTATGGTAAGTAACAAGAAAAAACCTTGAAATTCAAATACTTGTTTAGATAGGTTTTGTGCATTAGCTAGGTTTTCTAGAGCAACATCCTCTGACATGCCCATTTGAGTATAGGCATCTAGTGTAGCTTCAGATTGTTTACTGATAATTTGATCAAGAACTCCTGTATTTTTCAATACAAACGTATAGATACCAGTAAAAAATAATGCTACAAGTAAATATCTTATGGCATCCATATAGTTCACACGTCTTCCATTCATGTAACCTAGAATCACGGCCTCTGGCTTTTTAAATAAGTCAATAAATGTTCGGATAAATTTGGTGTCAAAACCTAGGTACATGTCAGCAAAATCATTGCCTACTTGTCTCATGGTTATACGATTCTCTAACCATTTACAGCCACAATTAGCACAATGGCTTTTACCAGCATAAATAAGCTCGTTACAATTTTTACAATTTCTTTCCATTACACGTTTATTTTAAGATTTGAGATCCACTCAGGTTGTATAAAATAAATACCAGCAATAGCAATAAATATAATTAATAGCATGTATACAGCTTGAATAATTACAAATAACGGGATCGCTATAAGGACTTTTAAAATACTCTGACTAGTACTTAAATTAAAACACCTTTTATAGTACCAGGTGATTTGAATTATAGATAATACTGTTACTATAGAGGTGAATACTTGATATGGCATAGAGGTCCAAATCATTATAGGAGTAAATAAAGCCGTAATTATATTAATTAGACCAAACACGTAAATAAAGAATATAAAATGTTCTGAAAAGTTATATTTTTTAACGTCTAAAAAGACAATTAGGCTATTTAGGGCGTATATAGGAATGAATAAAGTGGTGAATAAACCTATATAATCAAAAAAGAATTGAAGAATATTTGTAGCGAGTTCTTCTCCTTCAAAAGCTTCTTCTAGGCCTAGAATATCTGGAAAGAATGTCTTTAAAATATAGATTTGTAAACCTATGAGCGTAAGACTGATAAAGTAAAAATTTATAGGATTCACATATTTCTTGCGCATACCAGAGATGAAACCGTTAATTACATCTTCTGGAAACCTAAAAAGCGCCAGAATGGTTACCAAGAAAACGTTATCTGTTCCTAGGTATTTTTGAGTAAACTCTGAAGTGATGCTGCGAGGTGTAATCCTGAAATCTACCCATTTTGAACCGCAATTAGAACAAAAATTTTGTCTCGCATAAAGCAATTTATTACAATTCTTACAGTGTCGTTCCATCAGGCGAGAAGTGATTTTATTTTTTTTACCAGTTCTGAGGTATCAGAGTATGTTTCAAATTCTCCATCTTGAACTAGAGAAATTTGCCCAGTTTCTTCACTTACAATTATTGCAATAGCGCTACTTCTTTCTGTAAGTCCCAAAGCAGCTCTATGTCGCAACCCAAATCGCTGCGGTATTTTTCTATTTTCTGAAATAGGCAATATAACTCTTGTGGCAGTAATTTTATTACCTTCTACTATCATTGCACCATCGTGCAAGGTGCTATTTTTATAAAATATACTCTGTATTATAGAGGCATTAACTAGTATGTCTTGCTCATCGCCAGTATTTTTAAGAAAATCTAACGATCCATCTCTCTTGATTCCTATGAGCGCACCTGTTTTAGTCTCGCTCATTTTTTTACAGGCTTTTACTATTTCATCTACTACAATATCATTTGTGTCTTTCTCTTCTTGGAAAATGCGCAGTTGTTTTAAAAAGCGTTTTCTAGAAGTGAATTGTGTAGAACCCAGCATCAGTAAAAAGCGCCTAATTTCCTGCTGGAATACTACAATCAGGGCTACCACACCAGCGCCAGTAACCGCACCTAAAGCCTGGCTTAACATTTCCATTTTCATAAAAACGGTAAGCTGATAGATCAAATAAATAATGAAAATACCTATAAAAATATTGAGAGCAGCGGTTCCTTTTACTAATCTATAGAGGTAAAAAACTACCGCAGCAACCAGTAAAATATCTATTAAATCAATTATTCTAAATCCAGGTAATTCCATGTAGTAAAAATAGAATTAATTTATTGTTAACTCCTTAAAGAGCGTGATAGTTTCCATCGCCTCTTTCACATCGTGAACTCTTAAGATGTTTGCACCTTTCATTAAACTCACCATGTTCAATGCCGTTGTACCATTCAAGGCTCCTTGAGCAGTACAGTTCAATGTCTTATAAATCATAGATTTACGTGATACACCAGCTAGAATAGGAACATTATGAGCTGTTAGTAAATCAAGATTTGAGAGCAATTGAAAATTTTGTTCTCGATTTTTAGCAAAACCAAATCCAGGATCAATAATAATATCATTAATTCCATGACATCGCGCTGCAGCAATCCGCTCAGAAAAGTAACGATTGATTTCTAAAATCATATCATCATAATCAGTCATGGATTTCATGGTTTGTGGAGTGCCACGCATATGCATCATGATGTATGGAACTTTAGCTTTCCCTACTGTTTTCAGCATATCTTCAGATAAATGACCAGCGCTTATATCATTCACGATAGTTGCGCCGTGGTTAAGAGCTTTTTTTATTACGCGGTCGCGAAAGCTATCACATGACAAACCTTTAATCGTAAATCTAGCTGTAATCAAATCAAGAACAGGAAGCACTCTGGATAGTTCTTCTTCTACAGAAATATCAGTACCATTTGGACGTGAACTGTAGCCACCTACGTCTATAAAAGTAGCGCCATCATCAAGCATTTTCTCGACTTGATTTAAAATTGCAGTGTCATTTTTAAGTTTACCGCCATCGTAAAAAGAGTCTGGTGTACAGTTCACAATACCCATTACATGAGGCGTAGAAAGATCAATAAGTGGCCCTGCACAATTTATAGTAGCCATGAAATATGGTTAATTGAGTTTTAAATGCGAAATTTACACAAAATTTGTACTACGCATGTCCCAAACTAGCCAGCAATATGATGCCGTAATTTCACAATGTC
>CAZBCH010000363.1:0-2275 GCA_964490235.1 uncultured Flavobacteriaceae bacterium
GGGATTGGGTATGAGGAATTAGGTAATAGGTATTAGGTGTTGGGTATGAGGTGTACATTTTTTAGTCAAAAAAATATTTAAGGTAATTGGTTATCTAAATTTTTAGAGTGGAACTGACTTAAAGTTTCATCATATTACTTAATTCAAATTATTTTCAAATCAATCCTACTCAATCGATTTTCTTGATTTTAAGTTCGATACCTTAACCTACATTTGCATAACCAAATTAAAAGCGGCAATTTTGAATTTATTGCTTAATAAAGTGTCAAAAGAGAATTACCATGAGAAAAAATATAGTAGCTGGAAACTGGAAAATGAATTGTGATTTACCACAAACACAATCTTTAATCACCGATCTTAAAACAGGATTAGTTAAAGAATTCAATTGTGAATTAATGATTGCGCCCTCACATCCTTTTTTATACAACGCTTTTAACAGCACTTGCGATGCTGTTATTGAAGTAGTAGCACAAAACGTTTGTGAGGCAGAAAAAGGAGCTTATACAGGCGAGATATCTGTCGATATGCTGCAAAGTATAGGTATTCAAACAGTAATTATAGGTCACTCAGAACGTAGAGATACCTATGGCGAGACAGATGAATTACTTGCCGCCAAAACTAAAGCTGCTCTTGATAAAGGTATGAAGGTTATATTTTGTTGTGGAGAACATCTAGAAGAACGCAAAGCAGGTAATCATTTTGATACGGTAACTGCTCAAATAGAAAAAGGCTTATTTGATCTCACCGCAAAAGAAATGGAAAAAGTAATCGTTGCCTATGAGCCAGTGTGGGCAATAGGAACAGGAGAGACTGCAAGTCCAGAACAAGCACAAGAAATGCACGCACATTTACGTTCTTTTATAGCATCAAAATTCGGAAAGGAAACGGCAAGCAATACGAGTATACTTTATGGAGGTAGTGTAAAACCTGCAAATGCTGCAGAGATTTTTGCAAAACCAGACGTAGATGGTGGATTAGTAGGTGGCGCATCGCTAGATGCTCAATCTTTCCTTGATATAGCAAATGCATTTTAAGAACACAATTTTATTTCTTTTTTTAATAGTTAGCTTATCTGTCGCAGGACAGACTGATTATGGCATCAAAGTAGCAACAGCTGCTGAAGAGCTTACAAAAGATAAGGTCATTTACAATGGTAGGTATTTTAAAATACCATATCCTAATGGAGATGTCCCAAAGTCTTACGGCGTTTGTACTGACGTGGTTATAAGAGCCTATAGAAAACTAGGTATAGACCTTCAAAAAGAAGTACATGAAGATATGCAAACCCATTTTTCAAATTATCCTAAAAATTGGGGCTTAAAAAAGACAGATACTAATATCGATCACAGACGTGTTCCTAATTTGCGCACTTTCTTCAGCAGGAAAGGTAAAAGTATAGCGATAACTCAAAATGCGGTAGATTATTTGCCAGGAGATATCGTAAGCTGGCAGTTGGACAATGGTCTTACTCATATAGGAATCGTATCTAAAACTAAATCAAAAGATAAAAAACGCTATTTAATTGTTCACAATATAGGTGCAGGACAAGTCTTTGAAGACTGTTTATTTAGCTTTAAAATTACAGGACATTACCGTTATGGAAAATAAAACAACTAACCTTATATACGTTGAATATGACTTTAAAGTCACTCCACAAGAACCATGGAACGATGTTCTGATGGCTCAGTTGGGTGAAGTAGGATTTGAAAGTTTTATCGAGACTGAAGAAGGTGTGAAAGCCTATATTTTACAATCTCAAGACAGTAATTCGGTACTTGATGGTGTTAGTGTTATGAATAATGATCTTTGCGATATCGCTTTCGCGAAAGCGGACGTACCACCAACTAATTGGAATGCAGAATGGGAAAAGAATTTTGATCCTATTACCGTTAATAATCGATGTGAAGTACGCGCACCATTTCATGAACCGAGTGGAGTAGAGTATGACATCGTAATTGAGCCAAAAATGAGTTTTGGTACTGGACATCATCAAACTACTTATATGATGATAGAGCACTTGCTTAATGAAGACCTTGAAGGTTTAAATGTTCTAGACATGGGAAGTGGTACAGGAGTTCTAGCCATATTAGCAAAGATGAGAGGTGCTGCTACGGTTGACGCAATTGATATAGATACCTGGTGTTATGAGAATGCATTAGAGAATGTAGAGCGTAACAATGCTGATAATATAAACGTGATTTTAGGTGGCGCAGAGCAGCTTACTAATAAATCTTATGATTTTATAATTGCAAATATTAATAGAAATATTCTTCTT
>CAZBCH010000364.1:0-1624 GCA_964490235.1 uncultured Flavobacteriaceae bacterium
GCTAATTACATTGATGGGTTTGTGCTACCCATTCCAAAAGAGCATTTGAGCACTTATAAAGAAGTTGCCAAAACGGTAGCCAGCATTTGGAAAGAACATGGTGCTTTGGCATATAATGAATTTGTTGGTGATGATATGAAACTTGAAGGCACACGATCATTTACTGACATTACAAAAGCTGCCAGCCATGAAGTGATCATATTCGGTTGGGTAGAATTTGAATCGCGTGAACATCGTGATCTGGTCAATAAACGTGTGGCCTTCGATCCTCGTATGCACGATCTTATCGCGCCTTTGACAAATCCTTCTCGCTTGATATTTAATGCAGAACGTATGGTGTATGGTGGGTTTGAATCACTGGTTAATTAAATCGTCTCTTATTTGTTACATCTTATGGTATAGTAATTGCATGTAATGTGATAGGTTAAAGTGGATTGGAATTTACTACTTTTGCTGCCATTCGTGAACCTCATTCAATTTCAACATAAAGTATCTCAATTGGCGAAAGAAAAGACCCCATTTTTCTTTCTAATCGACTTTGAATTACAGCATCCATTGGTGGTCACACTTGATGAGGCTAGCAGTCACGGCCTTCAGTTTGATATAAATGGCATGAGCAATTACACCAATGGTATGAAAGTAGATTCCGTGCCTCAAATCAAAGGCATACCTATCGACAAATCAACTTTTAGTACACGATTCAACAGTGTTCAAGAACATCTTAAAAAAGGAGATACTTTTCTATTAAACCTCACCTTTTCTACGCCGTTAGAAAGTCATCATGCACTACAAGACCTATTTTTCATGGCTAAGGCGCCTTATAAACTGCATTATAAAAATAAGTTTGCAGTATTCTCACCAGAGTGCTTTGTAAAGATCAAGAATAATAAGATCTATACCTACCCCATGAAGGGCACTATTGATGCAAGCCTAAAGGATGCCGAAAAAAAACTCATTGAAAATCCTAAAGAATTACGTGAACACAATACCATTGTAGATCTATTGCGCAACGACATGTCCATTGTAGCAAAACAGGTTCATGTCAAGAAATTTAGATATATAGACCGTATTACAACTAGTACTGGCGAGCTTTTGCAAACCAGCTCGGAGATCGTTGGGACACTACCTAACAATTGGCAAAAGGATATAGGTGAAATTCTAATCAAACTGTTGCCAGCAGGATCTGTTAGTGGTGCGCCAAAGAAAAAAACTTTGGAGATCATTTCGAAAAATGAAAATGGATCTCGAGGGTATTATACTGGGGTGTTTGGCATTTTTGACGGTAATAACTTGGACAGCGCAGTGGCAATTCGCTTTATAGAACAAAAAGAAGATCAACTGTATTACCGAAGCGGCGGCGGGATTACAGCTTTAAGTAACCTTGACGACGAGTATCAGGAAATTAAACAAAAGATCTATGTACCCACTGTTTGAATCCGTGTGTGTAAAAAACGGTGAAATTCAACATGCATACTGGCATCAAAAGCGATTTAGTTATGCCTCCAAAATGTACTATGGCCATACCGCTCAATTTTCATTTTTTGATAATATTAGAATACCCAATAAATATAGGTCTGGACTTGTTAAAATGAAAGTTGCGTATAATGCTTTTGAAACACAAGTA
>CAZBCH010000365.1:0-15188 GCA_964490235.1 uncultured Flavobacteriaceae bacterium
TCTTCTTCTCCTCCTGTAATACCTAATTCAATTTCTAGAGTCATGTCCATTTTAGACATTCTTTCTAGATATCTTGTACAAATTTCAATGTTTTCTTCTAGTGGTTCTTCACTTAAATCTATCATGTGTGAAGAATATAAACTTTTTCCGCTTTCGCGAAAGCGTGCTTCACTAGCATCTAATAGTCCATCAATCCATGGAAGAAGTTTTTTTGCACAGTGGTCGGTATGTAAGATTACACTTGCACCGTAAGCCTCGGCTAATCTGTGAACATGTTCAGCTCCTGCAATGCCACCTAAGATTGCTGCTCTTTGATTGTCGTTATTCAATCCTTTTCCAGCATTAAAAACAGATCCACCGTTAGAATATTGAATAATTACTGGAGAATTTAACTCGGCTGCTGTTTCCATAACTGCATTAACAGTGTTAGAACCTACAACATTTACTGCTGGTAGCGCATATCCGTTAGCTTTAGCGTGATTAAAAATTTCCTGAACTTGGTCGCCGGTAGCAACTCCTGGTTTGATATTATGACTCATAATTTTAAATCTTGTATAGGCAAAAATAAGCAAAAATAAATGCTAAACTCTATGATGTTAGAAAGGATAATTTATACCTACATTAAGTACAGATCTGGAGATCTTAAATTCTTTAAACCATCTTCTACCTTCTTCTAGCGCTGGATTATATGTTTTAAATCCCATGTCAAATCTCAACACAAAAAATCCAAAATCATATCTCAATCCAGCTCCAGTTCCTAGAGCTAGAAATTCAAGGTCTTCTATGCCATCAAAAATAGCATCAGGATCGTCCTCGCTATCTAATACGTTATAAATGTTACCAACATCTGCAAAAACAGCCCCTTTAAAAGCTCCAGAAATAGGAAATCTATACTCAGCATTAAAGGCTAGTTTCATATTTGCTTCATTAAAATCGTTAAGTCCTCCTGTCTTACCTGGTCCTAATTCATAGGCTTGCCATGCGCGATTATCATTAGGTCCACCGGCAAAAAATGATCTAATAAAAGGGATGTTATCAGAATTACCATAAGGTATAGCAATTCCTCCAAAAGCTCTTATAGCAAATACGTGATTATTTACATATTGCCAGTGTTTGATATAGTCTATTTCAGTTTTTATGTACTGGCTATATTCTACACCAAAAACCGGTCTCCGGTTGTTACTATTCTTATTTATTCCCACCAGGCTAGATATACCTGAAAGTACGTTTCCTGCAGACTCAATTCTGAAATTAAATCTAGAAAAATCGTCATCATAAATTCCCTCACGATTGTTGCGAGTCCAATTGTAGCTAGAAGAAATGATTAAGTTGTTTTGTGACAGTCTATCTCGCCTTTCTCTTACATTACGTAAAGTTTCTCTTTGTTCTGCACTGGCGCCTAGGTTACCTGCCACAGCATCATTTATAAAGGTATTTGTGCCTGAAGGAATGGTAAGATTACCATCGTCATTAACATAAGTAGGATCATTTATGTTCAGGTTGTTTGCGATGTTGTTTACGCTACTATAACTGCTTTGATAAACGTTAAAGAAGTTTCCAGGATCCAAATTACGTACATATTGCGCGTTAACCAGATCTACTCGAGTACTTTTTATCGCTGTTTGTCTCCAATTGTATGTAAGAGCACCATTTAAACTTTGTTTATCAAGACCTATATTAGTCTGACTAAAGAATCCAATTGAAAAATTAGTTGATGGTGACATGTACTTAGGGATTAAGTTATCCACATCAAAAGGAAGGAATAACCTCGGAAAACTTAACCGAGCATCTGCTCCTAACTCTTGTAGGTCAAAAAACCTAGTATCTCCATTTGCTGCATTTGTACTCGCTCCTATATTACCTCTAAAAGAAATGTCTAGCAGCTCACTACCTCTAAATAAATTTCTAATTAATAGAGAAGTGTTTAAACCTACACCTATAGCTTGAATATTACTATGAGTAGCTTCTACTCCATAGGTAAACTCAAATTTTTTCTTTGAAGTGAGTAAAACATTTGCAATAAGATCGGTGCCAGTAGAATCTCTAGGGTCTGCCACATAATTGATGGTAGGGTACAGAAAACTTTGTAACTCAGTAATTCTACGATAAGTTCTATCTCGATCGATATCTCTATAGACATCACCTTTATGAAAAAAGATAGCATCAGTTAGAGATGCTCTTTTATACTTACGTTTTCCAAATCTTAGGATGTTATAATCCTCATAACTTAAAGTATCTGGTCTTTGATTACTAGTGGCATTTTGATAATCAGGAATTATATTAACTTCACTTATCTTATGAATTTTATAAGGTATACTATATGTAGAATCTGCAATTTTAACCTCTCGATCTTTAATTATTAAGGTAATATTTGCTTTTTGATTAGTTTTCACGGTGTCACCTTCAAATCGTATATTATCTTTTTCCATATGAAAAGCACCATGATTACGGAAATAAGAATTCAGTCGATCTCTTTCAGCATTGATATCTGGTGTAAAATATTGCTCTCCTTTTTTTAAGATACTTTCTGACTTTACGATCTGATACAAAGAGTCTATGACTGGAGTTGCAATTTGAGTGGAGATACTATCAATTTTATAAGGTTGACCTCTATCTACTAGGTATTCAATTCTAGCTCTTTTAGGCCTATCGCTGTCGATAATATTATGTTCTACTTTAGTATTAAACCAGCCTTGATTCCAGTACCAAGCTCTTAATCTTTCTTTTGATTTTTCGATAGCTACTTTATCAATTAAACTAGGAGCTTCACCTGTTCTTTTAAGCCATTTATTAAATTTTACTAACCCTTGTCCAAAAGCCATCGTTTGTTTTTCTGAAAGAATAGCATTGCGTCTTTTTAATCCTTCTGGGTTTTCTTGCATCCATTTTAAGTAGATGGAATCTCTATGAGGTCTTGCAAGATTGTATATATGTAGGCGCAAGGGTATAGTAAGAAGTCTTTGGTTGGGTTGTAAGGCTGGTAAATTTTGAACACGAGGATCTTTAGGTGCTGCACTATCTACGAGAATCGTATTTTTAGTCAATAGTTTTTTACCATCAGGCACTCGCTTGATAGCACTGCAAGAAACTAATAGAATTATAAGCAAGATAATTAATCCTATTTTTGCATGAAGTCCTGTTTTTCCCATAGTACAATATTCAAAAATACGATTATAAATGATTACAAAAAGCAAGTTAAAGCTTATCAAATCTCTAAGTAGAAAAAAATACCGAGAAGAGCATCAGCTTTTTGTAGTTGAAGGCTATAAATCAATAAGAGAGTTAATAAAATCTGGTTTGCAAACAGAAATTTTGTGTGTCACAGAAGGCAATCATAAGCTAGATGAGTATGATCCCAGTTTGATAGGTGTAAAGGAAATGAATAATATTTCAAACTATACTACGTCGCCAGGATATTTAGCTGTTTTTAAAATGATTCCTAAGACTAGGATGCCTGTTCAAGGTAAGGTTTTAGTGCTTGATGATGTAAAGGATCCTGGGAATTTAGGCACAATCATACGATTAGCAGACTGGTTTAATATACCTCATATTGTTTGCAGTAAAGAAACGGTGGACGTGTACAATTCAAAATCTGTTCAAGCGAGCATGGCTTCTTTATCTAGGGTGCAAATTCATTACACAGATTTAGGTACTTTTCTTAAAAACACAACTCTGCCTATTTATATAACGGCTATGAATGGTCATAACGTTTATAAAGAAAATCTACCTCAGGAAGGCATAATAGTAATGGGTAATGAATCTCATGGAATACGTCCAGAAATTCAAACACTAGGTAAGGCGATAAGTATACCGCAATACGGTACTATTCAAAAAACAGAAAGTTTAAATGTAGCAACAGCTACTTCTTTAATTCTAGGAGAATGGTTGCGTACAACTTCAATTACTGAAAAGTAAAGTTTATAAATACTCCTCTGGACTGCATGCTGGTAATATTTCCCGTCCATGGACTATTTGGATCTGCATCTCTTACAAGCTCATCGCTCATAGCAAATACACCTCTTATAGATGGAGAAAATTTAAAATAAAATAAGTATAAATCTATTCCTATACCTAGTTCATAATTAAAAACATTTGCAGTTTGTCTAAACTGTCCAGCACTGTTGTCATCAGGATTATCAGAATTACTCGATAAGTTACTAGACCATGATGCGCCTGCTACCACAAATGGTTTCCAATTATTATTTCTTTTAGTAGAGAATTTTACCAGCAACGGGACATGAATGTAGGTAGAGGTTACCTCTCGATTCATTTCTGCTGCTGTCATTAAAGATGGATTAGGAAACGTAAGATTTCTTGTAGCAAATACAATTCCAGGCTCTAATCTTAAATTAAAGTAGTCATTGATACGTACATCACCTACTAGCCCTACATTAAATCCTGCAGTAGTCTCTGTTATGATATCTTCAGTTACCTCGTCATAATCAAATTTATAATCATAAGAGTTAAACCCTAGATAATAACCCCAAGTCAATCGTTTTTGATCAAAGTTTTCTAAGTTTCTAATTTTTTCTTTTGAAAATAATTGAGCACCAGCGGTTTGAAAACCTAATACTACAACTATGATGACAATAATGTGTCTCATACTATGCTTTTACTGCTTTATAAATGGTAGATGCACCATGAAATTGTAATTCATTTTCTACTTCTTTAAACCCTACTTTCTTTAAAATATTGTTGAAACGTTCTCCATATGGAAACTTAGAAGCACTTTTTGATAAATAGCCATAAGCAATTTTATCTTTTGAAAATAATTTTCCTAAAGTAGGAACTATTAATCCAGAATATAAATAGTAGCCTTGTTTAAAAGGAAATTTAGTTGGGACACTAGTTTCTAGCACTACCAGAATGCCACCTGGTCTTAACACTCTTAAAATTTCTGACAGCCCTTTTTCTAGATTTTCAAAGTTACGTACACCATAAGAGACTGTAACGGCGTCTATAGACTCGTCATCAAATTGTAAGTTTTCAGAGTCTCCTAGAACCATCTCAATGCGGCTATCCAGGTTTTCTTCCTTCACTTTTACTTTTCCTACTTCTAGCATACCGCTAGAAATATCAAGACCTATCAATCTAGAAGCGTTAGTCTGTTGCGCCATTTTGATAACTAGATCTCCTGTTCCAGTGGCAATATCCATGATTACATCAGGATCTTGAGCGGCTACCATTTTTACAACATTATCACGCCATTTTTGATCAAGTCCCAAAGAAATCATTCTGTTGAGACCATCGTATTCACCACTTATGGTATCAAACATTTTTGTGACTTGTTCCTTTTTTCCAGAATTTTCTTCTTTGTACGGCTTTACTTCTTCAGACACGATCTTGTTTTTTAGGATAGCAAAGATAATGCAGAGCGTTGAGCTTATTGCTATTCCGCTTTCGCGAAAGCGAGATTATCACCCTTATTACCGTTAAAAACTTCACATTTTTTACAAATTAAGGTGTATTCCAGTATCTTTGATGTACTACAGAAACGATTCTATGAAAATCCTTATTGCAGGTGCTGGTGAAGTAGGTTTTCACCTGGCCAAACTGCTGTCTTACGAGTCTCAAGATATTACACTTATTGATCCTGTACAGGAGAATTTGCATTATGCAGATACGCATCTAGATATAAGAGTGCTGCGTGGTGATTCTACCTCTATTAAAATTTTACAGGATGCACGTATAGATCAAGCTGACCTTGTAATTGCAGTAACTAGTAGCGAGACAACAAATATTACAATTTCTGTACTGGCAAAACAACTAGGTGCAAAACGCACCATTGCCCGTATTACAAATACTGAGTTTCTTGAGCATCAAGATGCTATAGGTTTTTCAGGTTTTGGTATTGATGAGTTAATTTCTCCAGAATCTCTTGCGAGTAAAGAGATCGAGTTATTGCTCAATCAAAGTGCTTTTAACGACAGCTATGAGTTTGAGGATGGAGCGCTTACAATGGTAGGTGTTAATTTACAGCGTACAGCACAGTTTGTAGGTAAAACAGTACAGCAAGCGGGAGAAATATTTCCAGAAATTCATTTCATGCCTATTGCTATCCAGCGATTCGGTACTCAATATACTTTAATTCCTAGAGGAGATACTCAATTCAAGGAAGGTGATCAGGTATATTTTATTACAACCGCCGGTGGAGTAGAAGAGCTATATAAACTTACAGGAAAAACAAAGCATGTCATGCGCAACGTCATGATTTTGGGCGGTAGTAATATAGGTAAGCAAAGCGCCATGCAATTATCTAAAGCTGGCGTAAATGTGAAACTAATAGAAAAAGATGCCAAAAAAGCTTTTGATCTAGCAGATTCACTTCCCGAAGTGCTCGTTTTAAATGGAGATGGAAGAAATGTGGAATTGCTTGAAGAAGAAAATATTCATGAAATGGATGCTTTCATCGCCGTTACAGGAAATAGTGAAACTAATATTATTTCTTGCCTTATGGCAAAAAGTAAAAGCGTTAAAAAAACCATTTCGCTAGTAGAGAATATGGATTATTTTCAGTTGTCACACAGTATAGGTATTGATACTTTAATCAATAAAAAATTACTAGCGGCAAATAATATTTTTAGATATGTGCGCAAAGGTGAGGTTGTTGCTATGACAAAGCTCAATAACATGAATGCAGAACTTCTTGAATTTATTGTAAAGCCAGAAAGTGCAGTATGTGGTAAAACAGTTGCAAATGCTGGTGTTCCTAGAAGTGCCATTATAGGTGGAGTCATTAGAGAAGGAGAAGGAAATATTGTTTTAGGAAGTTTTACTATACAAGCTGGTGACCGTGTCGTAGTATGTTGTTTACCTCGTTCAATTTCTAAAGTAGAAAAACTCTTCTTATAATGACAAAACTCAATTATAAGATTATAGTATACATCATGGGGCTATTATTAGTCTTCAATGGTGGTTTTATGTCACTATCTGCCGTAGTGAGCGCTATTTATGGAGAAAGTGAAGGTTTGCAAATTCTTGCTGCAGCAGGTGTTGCTATCTCTTTAGGTGGTATTGTAATGTATTTTACACGCAAGCATGTAAAAGAATTGAGGAAAAAAGAAGGGTATCTAATTGTTACTTTAGGCTGGTTAATAATGGCTTTTGCGGGCACGATGCCTTATGCTTTCACTGGTGCAATTTCTAGTTATACTGATGCCTTTTTTGAAACCATGAGTGGATTTACCACAACTGGTGCAAGTATCATGAACGATATCGAGATCATGCCCAAGGGAATTTTGTTTTGGCGCAGTCTTACACATTGGATAGGTGGAATGGGAATTATTGTTCTTGCAGTTGCTATCCTACCGCTATTAGGTATAGGTGGAATGCAACTTTTTGCAGCAGAAGCTCCTGGACCGAGTAACGATAAATTACATCCTCGTATCACAGATACAGCAAAAAGGCTTTGGTTGATTTATGTAGGCTTTACTGGGTTAGAAACCGTATTGCTTAAAATCGCCGGAATGGGATGGTTTGATGCTGTTAATCATGCGTTGAGCACACTTTCCACTGGTGGTTTCTCTACAAAAAATGCTAGTACTGCATTCTGGAATGATAACCCTGCTATTCAATGGATTATTGTAATTTTTATGTTTATCGCAGGAACAAATTTTGTCTTGAGTTATTTTGCTTTTAAAGGTAGGTTTTCTAAAATTTTAAAAGATACAGAGTTTAAATGGTACGCTAGTTTTGTTTTGGGTTTTTCTATTATAGGTGGGATATTGATATACTTTCAAGCAGATCCTACGGTTTCTTCAATTAATCACCCTATGGTATTAGGAGAGTTTGAAAGCGCCTTTAGACATAGCACATTTCAAGTACTTGCAGTAATTACTACTACTGGTTTTGTAACAGCAGATTATACCTTGTGGACACCATTTCTAACCATCATGTTTTTTGGTTTGTTTTTTATAGGTGGTAGCGCAGGATCTACTTCTGGTGGAGTGAAGGTAATGAGACATATCATACTGATACGTAATGGTATCATGGAATTTAAAAGAACACTGCACCCTAATGCTATTTTACCTGTGCGATATAATGGTCGCGCACTACAAAGTGGAATAGTGTTTAATGTACTGGGATTTTTTATTCTATACATGCTTTCTTTTATCGTCGGCGCAGTAGTTCTCGCCGCATTAGGTCTGGATTTTGAAACTGCCATAGGTGGCGCATTAAGTAGCTTAGGAAATGTTGGTCCTGCATTTGGAAATCTTTCTCCAGTAGATAATTTTGCCGGATTACCAGCTTTAGGAAAATGGTGGTGTAGTTTCTTAATGTTAATAGGAAGATTGGAATTGTTCACCGTCTTGATATTGTTGACGCCTTTCTTTTGGAGGAATAGGTAATAGTAGTTTATGAAAGAATAAAGTTCTATAAATACTATTACAAGTAATATAATTATGTTTGATAGGATAGTAAACATAAAAAAGGGAAGCTTTATTGAGCTTCCCTTTTTGAGTAAAATCGATTCATATTTTTAAGAAAGTACCTCTTTAATCCTTTTCATCGCTTCTTTAATTTGCTCTGTACTTGCAGCATAAGAAATACGTATGCAATTAGGAGCGCCGAATGCTTCACCGCTAACGGTGGCTACAAGTGCCTCTTCTAATAAGAGTAATGAAAAATCAGTAGCGGTTTCTATTTTTTGACCTTTGATTGTTTTTCCTAAAAATGCCGATACATCAGGGAAAACATAAAAAGCACCTTCTGGTGAATCTGTTTTAAAACCTTTGATATCAGAAAGTAGTTCAAGGATTAAATCACGACGTTGTGCAAAAGCATCGATCATATACTTAATTTTGGAAACTGGAGCTTCAAGCGCAGTTATCACGGCACGTTGAGCTATACAATTAGTACCGCTAGTAATTTGTCCTTGCATCTTGTTACAAGCTCTAGCAATCCAGGTAGGAGCGCCTATATAACCTACGCGCCATCCAGTCATAGCAAATGCTTTACTCACTCCATTAATTGTTACTGTACGATCGTACATAGATGGGATAGCAGCCATGCTGGCATGTTTGCCTACATAATTGATGTGTTCATAAATTTCATCACTTACTACAATGATATCTGGATAGTCTGCAAGAACATCTGCAAATGCTTGTAACTCTTCCTGACTGTATAAACTGCCGCTAGGATTATTAGGTGATGAGAACAACATCATCTTAGTTTTAGGAGTGATGGCAGCTCTTAATTGCTCTGGTGTAATTTTAAAATTTTGCTCTACGCCAGCTTTTACTTCTACTGGAATTCCTTCGGCAAGTTCTACAATTGCCGCATAGCTTACCCAGTAAGGTGCTGGTAAAATACACTCATCTCCTTTGTTTAATAATACCATCGCCACATTTGCGATAGATTGTTTGGCACCAGTAGATACTACAATCTGACTACGATCGTAGGTCAAATTGTTGTCTCTTTTAAATTTATGGATGATGGCATCCTTTAATTCTACATAGCCATCTACAGGAGTATAACTATTGTAATTCTCATTAATTGCTCTGATCGCAGCTTCTTTGACAAAATCAGGCGTATTGAAGTCTGGCTCTCCTAAGCTTAGTCCTATGATGTCTTTACCTTGTTCTCTTAGTTCGCGAGCTTTTGCGGCCATTGCAAGAGTAGCGCTTGTAGGTAAGTTATTGATACGATCTGATAGTTGAGCATTCATAATAGTTGTATTGTTTTACAAAAATATCATAACACTTGAATTAACAATCGTCTTAGTCGATAATTAATATTTTATTTTTGCACAAATTATAAAACAGTGCATCAAATCATAAAAGAACATTTTCCGCATATTTCAGATCATCAGTTAGAGCAATTTTCAAAACTAGGCGATTTGTACAAAGAATGGAATGCTCAAATTAATGTGATCTCTAGAAAAGACATCGATCAACTATATACAAGACACGTTTTACATTCATTAGGTATTGTTACTGTGTTACGCTTTCGCGAAAGCGCACCTAATAAAAGTGGTGGAACAAGAGTACTAGATGTGGGAACTGGTGGTGGTTTTCCAGGAATACCTCTAGCCATTATGTTTCCTAAAACAAGTTTTCATTTAATCGATGCGATAGGTAAAAAGATAAAAGTTGTAGATGCTGTTGTAGAGGCCTTGGGTCTAGAAAATGTCACTACAGAGCATGGGCGCGCAGAAAAGGTAAAGGGACGCTTTGATTTTGTAGTCTCTCGTGCTGTGACTAATATGCCAGATTTTGTAAGATGGGTAAAGAATAAAGTGAGAAAAGACAGTTTTCACAATTTAAAAAATGGAATCCTTTATCTTAAGGGTGGCGACTTAACAGAAGAACTAGCAGCTTTTCCTAAGGCGACGATTTATGAACTGCAAGATGTTTTTGAAGATCCGTTTTTTGAGACAAAGAAAGTCGTTCATTTACCTTTATAATTAAAAAAGGAGCTTTATAAAAGCTCCTTTTTTATTGAATAAATTCTAATCTAAAAAGTAGTACTCAAGTTGAGTGTAAATCCAGTATTCTCTGGTACAAATCTACAAACACCACCTACGCAAATAAGACCACCACGCTGGCGCCCATAATTAAAAGCGATTCTACTTCTCCCTTTTGTATAACTACCACCTACAGAATAATAGTGAATATCTGTCTCGTCATAGTTATAAAGGTCGAGTGCATAGATAGACAGAGAAGAGCTGAAAGCATATTCTAAAGTCGCCGCTGCCCAATTGCCACGTTCAGCGTCGGCACTTAGATGTTGAAGGTCTAGACGTATGCTTTTTCCATCACTTAGTTCGTATAAAAAATCACCTATTACTGCCGTACCGTTAAGTTCAAATGGAGACCCTTCTATGACCCTACCATTATAATAGGTTTGTGTACCAGTAATTTTTGCAGATAGACGATCACTTAATTTTTTATAAACCTCTAGGCTAAATTCTTCAAAATAACGTTCTCCTCGAGAAAATAGAGAGGTCTTATAGGTGTTGTTGTTTTCGTCAATTGTAGCGTCTAATCCACTCCAGTTTGCGTAGTTAATGGAAAAGGTAGTTCCTTTTTTACCACCTAAAAAACTTCCTTTCTTTGCAGTGTATACTAAATCAATTTGTCCTCCTATTTCACCTACTTTATCCTCTGCAGGAGAGAAGAGTGCTTGTGGAGCATAAACGTAAATATTACTTACTGCATAACTGCTTTGTTTAGTATAACCAGGAATAAAATTTATGGTTTGTTGCAAGAAAGGATCTCCGTATTCCTCACGATCGGAGTAAAACCCCATATTTTCTATAGATCTAAATACCGCATTGATTCCTAGACCTGGAACTGCATATCCTGATGTAAATAAAAAGGCTCTACCATCGTTATAATTTCCAGGAAGAACATTACCACTCAGTACAAACGCATCTGGCTCTTTATAAACATATTCTAGTCCAAAATTAAATGCATTTAAATACACGTCAGATCTTACACTGTAGGCATTTACAGTCGCTGGGAAATCTGGATCATTACTTGTAGAAACTTGATAACGTCCTACATAACTTGCTCCTAGATTAATAGAGGTCTCTAGGTTTAAAGCTGTACCTAGATCTAGTTCAGTATTAAAACCTTGAATAGTTCCCTCTGATAGTTCAAACGCAGCTCTTTGATTACCTGTAAAACCTGTGGCTTCTAGATAATCAGTGAATTGATAGTTCACACGAATACCTCTAATAGAATTATCAACTCCTAAGGTGTGATCTTCCCATGATCTAAAAATTAGGCCACTACCGAATTGATCATAAAAATTCCCTGCAGTGATATCTAGGTTTTTATGTTTAAAATTTGCAAAAAAGGTGGCTATTCCATTATCAGCATACCCTTCAAAATATCCTAAGAGAGGAGCTGGTTGATACATTTCATATTGTGCACCTACGGTAAACTTGCCATAATTATAATTAAGTTTAAAGTAATTATTAGATCGTAATTGATCTTGTGGTGCGTCTACATTTATGCCAGAGTCATCTTGATACCATTGTGCATTAGATTCAAATCCACCAGAAAAGGTTCCGTTTTGAGCTGTTAACGTCGCAATGGAGCAAATCGCTATTGCTGTAAGAAGTTGTTTTTTCATAAAGGTTTTGGGTAGGTTGTTGTGTTTAATCAAGGTGCTTTTTGAATTCTTTAAACAGCTCTAATTCTGCTCCTGGGGTAAAACTAGAATGTCTATAAACAATTTTATTGTCTTTAACTATGAGTGTTAATGGAATTTGAGGGTTGCCCAAAGACCTAATAATGACATTTTTTGTATCTAATAAAATTTCATACGGCCAGTTTCTTCCCATCGCTTCTGTTTTAACACGTTGTCTAGTTCTAGCATCGTCAGTAGCGATAGCAACGACTTCAAAACCAAATTCTTTTTGTTTATCTGAATAATGTTCCTTAATAGCGTCTAGCTCACGCATGCAAGGTGTACACCATGTAGCCCAAAATGAAATAACTACCGGTTTGTTTTTAGAAAGTTCTTGGATATCAACCTTTTTACCTTTGATATTTTTTAAAGTTAGTTGGGGTAATTCTGTTTGCGCTTTCGCGAAAGCGAAACTTAAAATTATTGATAGAATTATTAAATTTTTCATAATAAAATTATAAGTTTTGGATTGCAATTATACTTAATTCAAAGCAATTATTATGCAAAGTGCTGAAAACACAATGAATATACAAATAATCCTAAATTCATTAGATTTAGGATTCAAATGATCTATATTTGAGTTTCCATAATTAATTGTTAAAATATTATAATAAATGAAAGCATTAAATCTTTTTAAAATTCTCACATTGTTTCTTGCAATTGGGATTACTTCTTGTACTTCTGAATCTACTGATGAAGATGGTGGCGGTAATCAAGGACTGGTATTAACCGCAAGTAAAACTAGAGTTTACAATTTTACTTTAGTAAATTTTACGGTAAGTAATGGTAATAATAATGTCACAAGTGATGCAGTTATTTCTGTCGATGGTACGCCTATTTCTGGAAACTCATTTACAATGGCAGGTTTAGGAACAAAACGAGTTACAGCGGTGGTAGATGGAGAAAATACCAACTCTTTAGACATTACTGTAATAGAACCTAGTTTCACGACTAAGGTGTTAATTGAAGACTTTACCGGTGCTGGTTGTGGCTGGTGCCCTAGAGTATCCAGGGGAATTCTAGACGTACATAACGCTCCTGAAGGTGATGATGTTATTGTTGTTGCTATACATAATCCAGTCTTCGGACCAGATCCTATGACTTTTGGTCAGCGCTTGTTAATAGAGAATAGATTAGGAGTAAACGGTTCTTATCCTACTGCTTTTATTAATAGAGATGACGAATGGAATGCTGTTTCTAATCATGCTATGAGTGTGACACAACCTATAAATTTATTATCTGCCACAAAACCTGTAGGGCTTGCTATAAACTCTTCTTTAAGTGGTAATAGTGTCTCTGCAACAGTGAAGGTAGGTTTTGATTTAGATCAATCAGACTTGAAACTAGTTGTGTTTTTATTAGAAAACAATTATATCTATCCGCAGACCAATTATACTAATAACTGGAACGGTGCAAGTCCTATTAGTAATTTTGAACATGATGATATATTACGAGCTAGTTTTACTGATTTATTAGGTGATGTTATTCCTGCAGATCAACAAGTAGGAGGAAGTGAATACTCTGTAACATTAACAGCTACAGTACCGTCTGGAGTTAATACTGCTGATATGGATATAGTAGCTTTTGTGGTTGATGCTACCGATAAAGTGGTTAATGTACAAAAGGCTGCAGTAGGAACTAATCAAGATTTTGATTAAAATTTTTTACTCAGTATAACATAAAAAAGCCACATCGATAGATGTGGCTTTTTAATTATTATAAATTACAATTACTCTCCTAAGAAGGGATATCTGTAATCTGTAGGTGTAACAAATGTTTCTTTTATCATACGTGGAGAAACCCATCTCAATAGGTTCAGTTTAGAACCTGCTTTATCATTTGTTCCTGAAGCACGTGCGCCACCAAAAGGTTGTTGGCCTACAACTGCACCAGTACATTTATCATTAATGTAGAAGTTTCCAGCACAGTTTTCTAATGCTTGAGTTGCTTGAGTTACTGCGTAACGGTCTTGCCCTAATATAGCGCCAGTTAATGCGTACTCACTCGTTGTGTCAACTAAATGTAGCATTTCATCATACTTATCATCTTCATAAACGTAAACCGTGATCACTGGACCGAATAATTCTGTTTCCATCGTTACGTACTTAGGATCTGTTGTAACTATTACTGTAGGATCTACAAACCATCCTTTAGATTTATCATAATTACCACCGATTACGACATCAGCATTAGAGTCGCTTTTTGCCTGGTCTATATACTTTGCAAGTTTATCAAAAGAGCCTTCATGAATAACTGCAGTAATGAAGTTACTCATATCCTCTGGAGAGCCCATTTTGAAGCTATCTACGTCACGACGTATTAATTTTTCTACTTCAGGCCACATACTCTTAGGAATGTAAGCTCTTGAGGCTGCGCTACATTTTTGACCTTGGAATTCAAAAGCGCCTCTTACTATGGCGGTAGAAACCTGCTCTGGAACAGCGCTGCTGTGAGCAACGATAAAGTCCTTACCACCAGTTTCTCCTACGATTTTAGGGTATGTTTTATAAGTATTTATGTTCTCACCTATTTTAGTCCATAATCCTTTAAAAACTGAAGTAGAGCCTGTAAAGTGCACGCCAGCAAAATCTGGATGAGACATTACTTCATCAGTCATCATAACAGGATCTGCGTTAACCATATTTATTACACCATCTGGTACGCCCGCTTCTTTAAACACTTCTACAATCACTTGAGCGCTTAACATCTGGTGATCACTAGGTTTCCATACACAAACATTACCCATCAAAGCTGCACTAGAGGGCAAGTTACCAGCGATAGCTGTAAAGTTAAAAGGAGAGATACAGTATACAAAACCTTCTAATGGGCGGTATTCTAGTCTATTCCATGCGCCAGAGGTAGATTCAGGTTGTTCTGCATAAATCTCTGTCATGTATTGAACATTGAATCTTAAAAAGTCTACAAGTTCACAAGCAGAGTCAATTTCTGCTTGAAAAATTGTTTTAGATTGATTGATCATTGTAGCAGCGTTGATGCGTGCACGGTAAGGTCCAGCAACCAGCTCTGCAGCTTTTAAGAAAATTCCTGCA
>CAZBCH010000366.1:0-19879 GCA_964490235.1 uncultured Flavobacteriaceae bacterium
GACCTGATCCTTCTTCTGTGATAAATCCAAATCCTTTTGCGTCATTGAAAAATTTTCCTGTACCTGTACTCATTTGTAATAATTTAAATTAATAATACTTCTTATTTAGTTTCAAAAGCTGTGCCACAAGAGTATTCACCATGACTAAGCTCGTTATAACTAGAAAAATGATAAAAATTAAATAAGAAATCCTACTAATCTTTATGATCATAAACTCCAATCACACTGCAAAACTAATCTTTTTATTTGATCTGCAATGACTTTTAATCAAAATACATTCATAATTATTGATTTGATAACACTATAAATCTTAACTTTTTGATTTAAAGATGTTTAATCAATAATTAATCTTGTACTTCTTATTTTTTATACTTCTTGTAAATCCTTTTTAGACTTGCGGTATAGATAACTATTAAAAATGTTGCGTTTTGCAAAACGGTAACGGTTATCTGCATTAATGAGCTTTTTGAAAACTTTTACATCTACTCCAAAGTACTCATATGTTTTACCATCAGTAAAAGTTACTTCTAGAACACGACCTTTGTGGTCAAAGTCCTGAATCCCTGTATTGGTAATTGTTTCTGTATACTCGTCTAGTTGCGCTTCTTTTGTTTCTGGCGCGATACTTACTAAAAAATGATAACCATCTATAATCTGACGGCTCATTACTTCGGCTTCTTCTTTTTTAGGATCGCCATCTTGAAATTTATCAGGATGCCATTCTTTAACAAGATTGCGGTAGCTTTTCTTTAATTCTTTAAGGTTGATGTCTTTATCTACGTTAAACATCTTTTTGTACTGATTAATACGCTTCATGTGCTCCTTTTTTTAAGGCGGCGCAAAAGTACATGATTAATTGGTTTGAAAACGTTAAATAAAATAATTGCCATTATCATTGCGCAAGCTTTCTCAAAGCTACCCATTGTTTTAACATATTTCTTGAGTCTGCAGCCGGATAACCTAAAACAGTTTGACCAGCTTTTACATTATTCATAACGCCACTTCCAGCGCCTACTGTAGCACCAGATTCAATAGTTGTATGATCTTTTATACTAGCGCTACCACCTATAATGACTCCATCACCTAATGTTACAGATCCTGCTAGACCACTATGACCAGCCATGATACACGATCTTCCCATAATGCAATTGTGCGCAATTTGCACAAGGTTATCGATTTTACATCCGTCACCTATAATAGTGGAATTAAATTTAGCTCTATCCACACATGAATTTGCTCCTATTTCCACGCCGTTTCCTATGACTACATTACCTATATGTGGTATCTTTACTAATCCGCGACCATCATCTGCAGGTCGGTAACCGAAGCCGTCTGCTCCTATACTCACATTATTATGAAAAATACACTGCGCTCCTATTTGAGAACGCTCTCTTATCACTGTTCCTGACCAGGCAACGGTTTGTGGACCAATAGTAGAATCATCAAAAACGCTAACATTGTGATATAAAATAACTCCATCTCCTAAGGATACATTTTTACCTACATAGCAATGAGCCCCTATTTTTACTCCTTTTCCTAAAGTAGCCGTTTCATGAATTACTGCTGTGGGATGGATTTCTGTTTCAAAAACTGGAGTTTCTGGCTGGAAGGCTTCTAAAAGCTTTGCCATAGCAAGATCTGCATTTTTTACTTTTATAAAAGCACGATTATCGCCAGGTTCTAAATCGATATTATCATTTATTATCGCAACAGAGGCTTTTGAGTCTGCCCAAAATTTAGCATACTTTCTATTTCCTATAAACGTAAGGTCCGACTCTTTTGAATTTCTTATCTCTTCTACTCCTGTTATGGAATGAGTTGTATTACCTACTAACTTGCCTTGAAGAACTTCGTTTATTTGTTGTGCTGTAAATGAATGCATAGTTGATGATTTGTGGATGGTAAAATTAGGACTTAAAAGCGAGACTTTTAAAAATATTGAAAAGGACATAAAAAAACCGCTTATTAATATTAATAAGCGGTTTGAATAAAATGGTATAACTATCTTATTTCTTCAGGCTTTCCATATCGATAACAAAACGATATTTCACATCACTATTTTGAACTCTTTCAAAAGCATTATCAATATCTTGCATATCTATCATTTCTACATCAGAAACAATATTATGTTGTGCGCAAAAGTCTAACATTTCTTGTGTCTCTTTAATACCACCTATTAGTGATCCTGCTAGTCTTTTCCTTCTCAGGATAAGATTTCCACCATGAACGTTTTCAAGTGGCTCGATTGCTCCTACTAGACACATCGTTTTATCCCTTTTCAATAACTCCAGATACGGATTTACATCGTGCCCTACAGGAATGGTATTCAAAATAAAATCAAAGCTATTTGCATGTTCTTTCATTTGATCTTTATCTTTTGAGATAATAACACTGTCAGCTCCCAAACGTTTAGCATCCTTTGATTTCTCTTCACTTGTAGTAATCATAACAGTTTCTGCTCCCATGGCGGCAGCAAACTTAATCCCCATGTGGCCTAATCCTCCTAAACCTACAATTCCTACTTTATCACCTTTCTTCACATTCCAATGTTTCAATGGTGAAAAAGTTGTAATTCCTGCACATAATAGTGGTGCTACTGCTTTAACATCTAGATCTTCAGAAACAGATAAAACAAATTCTTCACGCACCACAATTGTGGTAGAATATCCACCTAAGGTGTGGCCACCTATAAATTTGTCTTTACTATTATAGGTGCTTGTAGAGCCATTTTCACACCACATTTCCATATCTTCTTGACATGCGCTACATTCTTGACAAGAATCTACCATGCATCCTACACCTACCAGATCTCCTACTTTATATTTAGAGACCTTATCTCCTATTTGTGTAACTTTCCCTATTATTTCATGTCCTGGAACAATAGGATATTTTGCATTTCCCCAATCGTTTAATTTTGCATGAATATCACTGTGACAAACACCACAATACAAAATATCAATCTTTACATCTATATCGTGTAGGTCTCTCCTATCAATGGTCATTTCTTCAAAATTTGCATCTTTACTTGATGCTCCGTAAGCTTTTGCTTCTATCATTCTCTTTCTATTTTATAATTACAAATGTAAATCTATGTTCAGGCAACTTGGGTTAAGAGTGCGTTAAAGAGTTTATTCTGTAGTGGTAAGTGATTATTCCCGCTTTCGCGAAAGCGAGAACTTCTAAAAGCTAGGTTAACTACTATATTTGTCAAAAAAAAGCATGAATATTGTTCTTATTGAACCGGAAATCCATACCAATACCGGGAACATAGGTCGTCTAAGCCTCGCAACCGGATCCCATTTACACCTTGTTAAACCATTTGGTTTTGAACTAACTGATGCACGATTGAAACGCGCAGGACTAGATTACTGGAAACATATAGAGGTTACTATTTATGAGAATACTGATGAATTCTTTGATAAGAACAAAAATCGTAACATGGCTTTTTTAAGTAGTCATGGTACCAAAGATTATACAGAAATTCCTTATGATGAAGATGTAATGCTTGTCTTTGGTAAAGAATCTAAAGGTTTATCTAACGAAATTACACAACGCTTTAAGGATCATTTATATAAAATACCTCAATATAGTGAGCATATAAGAAGTATCAACCTTGCTAATGCGGTTGCGGTGATTACTTATGAAGGATTACGCCAGTTGCGAGCATAAAAAAACCAGCCATAAATTATGACTGGTTTGTGTTGGAGAGTTTTGTTTCTATTGTTTGGACTCCATTTCGGCTTCCTTTCTCATTTCTTCTCCGGCAACAATTCCTATTTCTACTCTTCTATTTTGTGCTCTACCTTCTGGCGTAGCGTTACTAGCTTTTGGGGATGTTTCACCACTGTAGGTCATTGCTATTCTATTTCCAGCAATCCCGTGTGTAGAAAGATAATCTCTTACACTAGCAGCCCTTTTTCTAGACAACTCAAGATTATAATCTGCAGCTCCTTGATCATCAGTATGACCTGCAACTAAGACCTCAGTACCTGGGTAATCATTCATTACCTGAATTAATTTATCTAATGTAGCTTGAGAACTAGTATTCAAAGATGACTGATTAGTGGCAAATTTAACGCCGCTTCCTTCATCAAATGTGACTAAAATTCCTTCACCTACTCGTTCTACTTCTGCACCAGGTAAATTTGCTTGAATTTCTTGAGCTTGCTTATCCATTCTACGACCTATCAAATTTCCAGCGATTCCACCTATAGCGGCACCAGCTATGGCACCTTCAGTCTGATTATCGCCATCTCCTACGTTATTCCCTATAATAAGTCCTAAAATTGTACCGCCAGCGGCACCTATTACAGTTCCTCTTTGTTGATTATTGCTGTTTTTTACCGCGCCACATCCTACTAGTAATGAAGCTGCTATAAATATGCTAAAGATTTTTGTTTTCATGATTTTATATATTAATTATTAATTAAACAATTATTGTTTTTGTGAAATTTAAGTTGACATAGACAATCTGACCATTTACACTTGAAGGAATGCTCAACGTCATATTGTATTCTGATAAATTGGTGATTTTTAATTCAAATCCATCATTAGTTGCAGATCTGTAATTATCATCAGTTATTTTAAGAAGCAATGTCTCATTAATCGATTCCTTACTACCTGGAATGGTCCAGATGAATTTTCTTTGATTAGAAGAACAAGAAGAATTATTGAAATCATAAGTACCTCTATTGTTATTTGCGACAAAGTACCAGCTGCTCCCAATAAAACAAGATGCCTCACTATCTTGAAACAATGTAGAAGTAAATTCTCCATTACCATCATATGTGATAGATTCAAGAACCCAGTTCCCTTTAAAGGTTTGTTCTGTTTTTTTAACCGCATTTTTTGTGGCGCAACCAGTTAAAATGAAGAGCAGAGAGATAATAATTAAATTTGTTTTCATAGTATTAATTTGATGCAATATTATTTGTAATTATCAAATAATTTAAATCAATTAACCATGTTTAACTAAAATTGTTTAAGATATCTTAATATAGAAACAAAAAAAACTCCGATTTTAAAATCGGAGTTTTTAACATAAGTAGCCTACATTTATTTAAGAGATATCATTCTCTTAGGCTGCGGTAAAGCTTCTTCTTTTTTAGGAAGGGAAATTGTCAAAATACCGTTTTCATATGTCGCGTCTATGCGGTCTTGATTTACGGTTTCTGGCAAGTTAAAAATTCTTTTAAATGATTGCTTACTGAATTCTTTTCTTGTAAACTGCTCCGTAGTTTCTTCATCACTGGTCTCTATTTCTGAAGAGATCGTTAATAAATCTTTATCTACTTCAATAGAAACATCTTCTTTTTTAAAACCGGGAATACTCATCTCTAAAATAAAAGAATCATCTTTTTCAGATACATTTACTGCTGGTAAGAATGATCTTTTAGCAGGCTCAGTACCGCCTAAATAATCATTATTAAACATTTCATCTATTAAAGATGGTAACCAATTGTTTGCTGTTCTTGTTGCTAATTTCATAATATTTATATTTTAAGATTTTACTTATTATGACTCTCAATAGACAAACAAAATACCAAACTTAAAAAGCGACATAATGTCGCTTTTTGATGAAAAATTTATGACAATAAGTCATTAATTACTATTAATTGTATGTATTTGCATCAATTCTGACGGTGGGATCTCACCGTGGGGATATTTCAACATAGTTTCTAAGAGACTATCTACAGTAGATTTTCTAAATCCGTATTGCAGTGCAACATTATGCAATAACTCTAATTCTAAATCATCAACATGACCATCAATATGCATCATTAACATCATCCTGTGGAAATGTATAATTCGTTTTGCAAACTTCTTAGGAACTACCGTTTGTAACTCTTCTGGATGCTTTATCATATAAATTACTTCTTTAGGATCCAGTTCCATTCTATTGCCCACAGAAATTATGAATGACACCTCTGCGCTTTTCAATTGCTGATCAGCATGAGCCATTAGAATAAGCTCACTAATGATATGCTTTTTTTCTTGTATAGTGTAGGTCATGATTTTTAAATTGTTTGTGAAAATAAGAATTTGTTGGGATTATGTTCTTTTCATTACTGCTACTTTTATAAAATGAAAGCTATTTTAATTAGAATACGTTCCTTTATCAATACTATAACTGGTAGTATTGCCTTCTATCCTACTTTTTATGCGATAAGTGCGGTATTATTTGCTCTTATAATGAAATGGGCTGAAGAAAAAAACATATCCTCATATCTTCAAGAGCACCTGCCGCAATTAGTTATTAATGACGTAGAAACGGCACGCACTATTTTAACAACTTTAATAGCAGGTGGTATTTCCATGCTGGTATTTTCTTTTTCCATGGTAATGTTATTACTGAGTCAAGCTGCCGCAAATTACTCGCCACGTGTATTACCTAACTTAATATCAAATCGTAAACATCAATTTATTCTAGGAACCTTTCTTGCGACTATTCTATACAACATCATTACTGTTATAGGACTAGAACCTTCTAGCCAAGAGTATCAATTACCTGGTTTTTCAGTTTTATTAGGTATAATTTCTTCATTTTTTGCTATCGCTGCTTTTGTATATTTTATTCATAGTATTTCCACAAGCATTCAAATCAATAATATTTTAGAAGATATTTTCAATAAATCTTCAAATCGATTGAAAGAATTGATTGATGAGGAAAAATATGCAGAAGACTTTCCAGAAACTAGCGACTGGCATATTTATAAAACTAAGAAAAGTGGGACCATTCAAAACATAAGTGTCAACGGACTTAAGGACGCTGTTGAAGAATTTGATACCAGATTTGAAGTGCTTATTGTTAAAGGTCAATATATACTAGCCGATACAGATATGTTTCTATCAGAAAAAGAATTGAATGAGGAAGAACTACAAGAGATTTATAAAAACTTCAATTATTCAGAATCTGAGTTGGTAAGTGACAACTATACCTTAGGATTTAAACAAATCACAGAAATAGGTATTAAAGCTATGTCTCCTGGAATAAATGATCCAGGAACTGCAATAGATACCATAGACTATCTAACCGAACTTGTTAGAATAAGAATGCAAAAACAAGATCATAGCATCATTTTTAACAATGATAACCAGCCCGTTTTAAAGAATAAAGTAATTGCCTTTGAAACATTAATTTATAATGTATTTGCCTCTTATCGTAATTATTGTAAACATGATTTAACTGTAATGCAAAAGTTATTGCTATTACTGTCTCGCTGTATAGGAAGAGAATCATGCCAGCAATCCTATCACAAGGTTTTATATAAACAGGCTGAACTTTTACTTCAAGATGCTGAAAAATCTATTTCAAATAAACACGATCTATCTGTTCTCAAAAAACAGTTTGAAGAAATAGAGCAAAAATTTAAAGAATTAAACTAGAATAGACGATAGCTACTTTAAACGTTCCCATGATTGTGTACGGTAAAAAAATGCTACGTAGCCACGTACCATTAATTTATCTCTATTATCTTCATTAAGCCATAATTTACAAGTATAAGACTTACCATTTTCTGGATCGAGAATAGTACCATTTTTATACTCGTCACCTTTCTTTTCTAAATTTTTTATGATTTCAAGACCGATTATGGGAGCATCTTTCAATTTACCTTTACATTCCACACAAAGTGGTTTTTCTGGAGCCTTCTCATCAAGAACTTTAATTACTTTACCGTAAATTTTACCATCACGCTCGTAAATTTCTACATGCGACTTTACCTCGCCGCTTTCATCGTCAATAGTTTTCCAAGTTCCAGTAATATCTTGTGAGTTCGCTTTCGCGAAAGCGAAAACCATAAACACAACTGTAATTAAATATTTCATTATTATAGATTAAAAAACCCATGTAAAAATAGTACGTGGGTTTGATTTATTACTAATTAGTAAGGAATTACTTGTTCAACATTCCTTCTTTTAGATCCTCATCTGCTGGGTCGTCTCCTAACCAAATTCCAAAAAGTCCTTTTTTGAAATTAAGGCCTTGAATAGTTCCTAATTTGCTTCCGTTTTTTGAAACTACTGTGCCGGTACCAGGCAAATAAGCAATTTCAAAGTGGTCTCCTTTTACAATAGCATCTTTGAAAAAACCTATGAAGGTATCAATCTCTTTTTTAATAGCTTTTCTTTCTTTACTAGTACAACTATCACCAAAACCATCTTCTACCGCAGACTTCATTTTCTCCTGTGTAACAGCTTCATCTGTGATATCTAAAGTGATTGCCATCGCTTTATCTGCTTTTACTAATGCATTGCCATCTTTTGATTTTTCAGTCAGGTAAAGAGCTCCTACATATAAATCGTACCATAGTCTTTCTCTCATACCAGCACCATTTAATTCTAGCTCTTGACCAGAAACTGTTATAGATTTTTCTACGGTAACACCATTAATAGTTTTTTGAGCTGTAGCAGTATAAGTTCCTAAAATTGCTAAAGCCGCAAGAAGTAATTTTTTCATTTTTTAAATTTTAAGTTTTTAAAGATACTATGTTGTTTTCAAATTCCGTGCCTTTAATGCACGAAGTGATGCATTTAATTCAAATCCTAGTAATAATAGGTTGGCATTAAGCCAGATATAAACCATTAAAATTAATAACGCTCCTATGGATCCATAAATTTCATTATACGAAGCAAAATTATCGATGTAAACTCCATAAAGATATGAAAATAAGATAATTAAAAACGTGGTAACTACAGCGCCTATAGAAAAGAACCTTGTATTTCTCCCTTCTTTAGTGCCTGTATAATATAGCGTACAAATAAAAATAAATAACATAACGACAAGTGTTATATATCGTATTAATTTTAACCAGACTTCCATAGAATCCTCAGTCATGAAGTCTCTTGCTCTTAATTCTGATATCCAGTATTCCACAACACCAGCTAGTACAACACCTAAAAATAAAAATATAACCAGCATGATAGAAACTCCTAAAGAGACAACATACTGTCTAAAAAAACCTCTATTTAAATCAGAATGGTAACTGCGTTCAAAACCATTGAATATGGCATTTACACCATTTGCCATTAAAAATAATGAGGTGAAAAATGCGATGGTTAATAGACCGGTATTTTCTTGTAATGCAATTTCTCTAAAAATGTCGTCAAAGGCTCCTGCTGCTTGTGCTGGCAATAAATCATTTACAAACAATAGTACCTCTTCTTGAAAATTATCTATTTCTATAAAAGGTATCAGGTTTAAAATAAAAAGAATGAAAGGGAATATGGCCATAAAGAAGCTATAGGAAATAGAACTAGCCCTAGCAGAAAATGCTCCTTCTACGATTCCTACTGAATAAGTCTCCCATAAATCCCAAGCAGTCATTCCTTGAAAGCCTGGTAATTTCCACCTATTAGTAATGGCAACAAACCATGAAATAATCGGTATGCGATCCAGTATTTGTTTAAATTTACTCATGCATCGCCTTGAGGCTTAAATCAAGATTATATACACTATGCGTTAGAGATCCACTTGATATAAAATCCACACCACATTCTGCATATTTTCTTGCAGTTTCCAGCGTGATTCCACCACTACTTTCAGTTAAACACTGTTCTCCTATTAATTCTACTGCTTTTCTGGTATTCTCATAATTAAAATTATCAATTAAAATACGATAAACGCCATCATTAGTTAGAATCTCCTTTATTTCATCCAGACTTCTCGCTTCTACAATAATTTTTAAATCGCGATTAGTGTCTTTTAAGTATTGTTTAGTTTTTTGAATAGCTTTTGAAACGCCACCTGCAAAGTCTATATGGTTATCTTTAAGCATGATCACATCATATAACCCAAAACGATGATTTACGCCGCCACCTATATCTACTGCCCATTTTTCAAGAATACGTATTCCTGGAGTCGTTTTGCGTGTATCTAAAATTTGAGTTTTTGTTCCTTCTAATAGATCTACAAATGACCTTGTTTTAGTAGCAATCGCACTCATACGTTGCATAGCATTAAGTGCTAATCGTTCTGCTTTTAAAATAGACTGAGAAGAACCAGAAACATAAAAAGCCTCGTCACCATATTTTACATAACTGCCATCTTTGATTCTTACATCAACTTCTAGATCAGGATCTACCTCTTTAAATACGGCTTGCGCAAAAGCTACACCAGCGATAATCCCTTCATCTTTAACTAGTAATCTCGCCTTACCTGTTGCAGTTTTTGGAATACACGATAAACTACTGTGATCACCATCACCTACATCTTCTCTTAATGCGTTTTGAATAATACGTTTGATTTCGTTTTGAGCCTCTTGTGAGTTGTAATCCATTGCTAGTTATTTTCACTTCAAAAATACAGATTTACTTTATTATGAAGTAGGGTTATTGTATGCATTATGTGTGGTTTTGACAATAAACTTACTTTAAATCACAACTTTTATTTATTTTAAAGTAGAATTTGTTCACTATTTACCCTTTTCCTTCATTGTTCTAAATTTGCGTTATGAAAATTACACTTCTCACTGTAGGAAAAACAGACGATGCCCGTATCGAACAACTTACCAAAATGTATGTAGATCGATTGAGTCATTACATCAATTTTGATCTAGATATTATTCCTGATTTGAAGAAAACTAAAAACCTAAGTGAAGACCAGCAAAAAGTAGAAGAAGGTAAACTTATTCTCAATAAACTGGAAAAAAGCGATTTTGTAACCGTTCTAGACGAAAAAGGAAAGAAATACAGCAGCATGCAGTTTGCCGAGTTAATTAATAAGCGCAGTGTTTCTGGATTAAAACGATTGGTTTTTATCATCGGTGGTCCTTATGGATTTTCACCAGATGTTTATTCCAGAGCCAATTCTAAATTATCCTTAAGCGATATGACATTTTCTCATCAAATGGTGAGATTATTTGCTGTGGAACAAATCTATAGAGCGTTTACTATACTTAGAAATGAACCGTATCATCATGAGTAATTGTACAGAAATAGTTTTGAAAAATTTGCAGGGTACATCCTTTTAAATCAGACTTATGTTTGAAGGTAGACAACTTATTATTGCGACAAAACATCACAAAGAACAAGTGATCGCACCATTAATTGAAAAAGCACTTAAGGTAAAATGTTTTGTAGATAAGGATTTTGATACTGATGTACTAGGGACCTTCTCTGGAGAAATAGAACGTAAAGAAGATCCAATAACTACCTTAAGACAAAAGTGCTTGATGGCTATGAAAGCAAGCGATTGTGATCTAGGGATAGCAAACGAAGGCTCATTTGGACCGCATCCATCAGCTTTTTTTGCTAATGCCGATGATGAATTGGTAATTCTGATCGATAAAAAAAACAATCTAGAAATCATAGCCAGAGAATTAAGCATGGAAACTAATTTTAATGGTGAGATTGTTACTTCCCAAAAAGAACTAATGGATTTTGCAAGGGAAGCCCAATTTCCATCGCATGCATTAATACTGCGCAAATCTCAAAATGATACTACAGGTTTAATTAAAGGAATCACTAATGCTAGTCAATTAATACAAGAGTTTGAGAAGATGATCAAAGATTCAAGTACAGTCTACGTAGAAACAGATATGCGAGCGATGTACAATCCTAGTCGTATGCAAGTTATTAAGGCGGCGACTCAAAAACTGATCAAAAAAGTTCAAACTACATGTCCAGAATGCAACATGCCAGGTCTAGACATAACAGATTATAAAAACGGATTGCCTTGTGATCTTTGTGGTCAACCTACTGGATCTACTTTAAGCCATATTTACCAATGCCAGCATTGTTTCTATAATATAGAAAAATACCATCCAAATAATAAAAAAGTAGAAGATCCTATGTATTGTGATTTTTGTAATCCATAAAAGTTTAAAGTTAATTCTTGTACATAATTTCATTTATATATTTACAAAAGACACAATTATACCATTATACAATACCTTTTTTTGAAACTTAAATACACTGTAAATAATTAATTTATAATTAATTGAGTGTCTTTATTATAAAATTACCGATCATAACGATCTTCGTTTTCAAATTCAGTAATTTCATTCCTTAATTTCTTGTAAAATGAGCAAGTAACAAGAGCATCCTAGCTTATTTTTGTAGAGCTTTTATGAAAAAAATATCCACAAAATCAATTGAAGATTTAGAGTTTGACGTTGTACTTTCTCAGGCTAGCGCCTATTGTGTTACCGAGGATGGAAAGACAGCTATAACAAAGTTACAGCCGTTCACAACTAAATTCTTAATAAATAGAGAACTAGCTTATACAAATGAATACTTATGGTCGTTCTCTAGCGAGCATAGAATTCCTAATCATGGCTTTGACGTAATCGATAAAGAGCTTCAATTATTAAGTATAGAAAACAGTACTCTTGAAAAAGAAAGTATTAGAAAACTAGCTGTTTTACCTCGTACTGTTAACGAGCATATTAAGTTTTTTAAAAAACTTCAGGAACACTTTCCTCAATTACATAAACGACTAGAGCATATCACATATAATGAGATCATACCTAATCAGGTAGACGCTATTATGGATCGTTTTGGTGAAATTAAGGACGATGCTTCTCCTCTATTAAAAAATTTAAGAAGAGAGATGAACATCGTAAGAGGTCAACTTAACGGTAGTTTTGGTCAAGCATTGAGTCATTATAGCCAGCTGGATTATCTTGATGAAATAAGAGAAAGCGTTGTGGAAAATCGCCGTGTACTTGCCGTTAAAGCTATGTATAGACGCAAGGTAAAAGGTAAAATGATGGGTAGCTCCAGAACAGGCAGTATCTCCTACATAGAACCAGAACGAGTGTTAACGCTTTCGCGAAAGCTATCTGAATTAGAAATTGAAGAACTAGAAGAAATACAAAGAATATTAAAGGAACTCACAGAGTTTTTGAGAGCATTTATACCAGAATTTGAAGAATATAAAGAATATTTAACACATACAGATGTGATTGCTGCCAAAGCAAAATATGGTAGAAAAATCAAAGGATGTTTACCAATGATGGTAGATCATCAAGAACTGGAATTAGTAGATGCTTTTCATCCTTTACTTTGGGTTGCAAACAATGAGAGAGGTGAAAAAACCTATCCTCAGACCATACGCCTTGCACCAGATAACCGTATCATCGTTATTTCAGGACCTAACGCAGGTGGTAAATCCATAACCTTAAAAACTATAGGTTTACTACAGCTTATGATTCAAACTGGTATGTTGATACCAGTACATGAGAAAAGTAGGGTGTGTATTTTTGAACATGTTTTAACAGATATAGGTGATAATCAAAGTATAGATAATCATTTGAGTACCTATAGCTACCGCCTTAAAAATATGCGAGGATTCTTAAAAATAGCAAACGATAAAACACTGTTTTTAATTGATGAATTTGGTACAGGATCTGATCCAGAATTAGGTGGTGCTCTGGCAGAAAGTATGCTAGAAGAACTTAATGAACGTAAATCATACGGTATCATTACAACGCATTATACCAATCTTAAAATGCTTGCAAACGAGTTGCCAGAGATGACTAATGCAAACATGTTGTTCGATTCTAGGTCTTTAGAACCTATCTATCAACTGCAATTAGGTGAAGCTGGAAGCTCTTTTACCTTTGAGGTAGCTCAAAAGAATGGTATTCCTTATTCTTTAATTAACAAGGCAAAAAAGAAAGTAGAACGTGGCAAAATACGTTTTGATAAATCAATTGCGGCTTTACAAAAAGAACGATCTAATTTAAGGCGCAATAATGATAAGTTGCGAGATAAAGAAGTACAAGCCACGCAACGCGCTAATAAATTAGAAGATACTCAAGAACGCGTACATCAAAAACTTCAGGATTTTCAAGAGCTTTATGATGGTTATCAACGTTTTATACAACTAGGAAAAAAATTTGACAGTATTGCAGAAAACTTTGAAAACAATAAGAAGAAAAAACTTCTTATGGATGAATTGATGAAATTAGTCATCACTGAGAATATTAAGAGGAAACCAAAACAAAAGAAAAAAACAACCAACTCTAAAACTGTAAAAGCTGTAAAAGGAAAACAGAAACAAGTAGAAAACGAGGTCATTCAAAAGGTTGAAAAAATTAGAACTGAAAGAAAAAAAGCAAAAGTTCAAGAAGAGAAAAAAGAGGAGATAAAGCCACAAATACAACTTAAAATTAATGATAAGGTACGACTTGCAGATTCTAAATCTGTAGGTACTATAGATAGTATAAGTAAAGGGAAAGCTACTATTAACTATGGCTTTTTTACAACTATTGCACCTATTGAACAATTAGAAAAAGTAGGAAAATAAATGAATAAAGATCAAGATATCGTACTCTTTGATGGTGTTTGTAATCTCTGTAATGGCGCTGTCTTGTTTATTATAAAACATGATAAGAAAGACCGTTTTCGCTTTGCGGCATTAGAAAGTGAATTGGGTGAACAATTGCTTCTTAAATATGAAATAGATCCTACAAAAATAGATTCTATCGTATTGATCAGTGGTGATACCGCTTACGCGAAAGCGGGAGCAGCATTACGCATCGCAAAACATTTAAGTGGTTTATGGCCTCTACTCTACTCTTTGATCATAATACCTAACTTTTTATCAAACGCTGTGTATGATTTCATTGCAAAAAACAGATACAAATGGTTTGGAAAAAAGGAAAGTTGTATGATACCTACACCAGAATTAAAGTCTAAATTTTTGTAATTCTTCACGTTAGCATTCAATTAGATTTATCATAGTATCTTTATCCCAAAATATACAAATTGAGAACTTTTTTAACGGGACTAATAGTTTTTGCCTTGTATGGAATAGGCTGTTTACTTCTCATCAATACTTTTTTTTATAAAGAAACCAGTACTGTTAATTCTTTTGAACTAGTAAATAATCAAGAGAAGAATCCAAAAGTTGTAAAAAATCAAGTAGAGGCAGAGTCCATAAAAAATGACAAGTACCTTACTACAACTACTGAAACTTCATATAAAGATTCTATCAAAGTTATTGAGGCACCTGTATCGCAAAATCCGATAAGAGATTATCAAGCGACTACTTTTTCTGTCTATACAGATAAAGGTACTGCCATAATAAGTTGTGACGATTATTCAACCATTTTTAAAAATGCTGCTACCGTAACGATTCCATATAGATGTGTCAATTATGGAAATCAAATTAAAGATATCATTAAAAACGATTCTACAGCTATCTTAACGATCACCGGATTTTACAACACTAAGGAAGACAATAGTTTAGGTAAAAAAAGAGCCGTTTATGTTAGAAAATTACTTACAAGTATCGGTATTGATTCTAATAGAATACAGACTCGTGGAGAATTAAAACTCATTAAATTCATTAATAACAAGGCTCAAGGCGGAATAGCCATGGAGATTACGAGTGATATCTCTTCCATATATAAATCATATTCTAGCACTACTAAAGTTATTCCAGATCCTGTAAAGAAACCCACTAATTACCCTAAAGTATTTAAGAGCGTTATTTTTACAGATGGTTATCAGGGACAATACTTCGTAGGAAACCAAAGATTTAAAAGTGTTCTAAATACTGTAAATAAACATTTAAATTATAATCCTTCTCAAAAGGTTTATGTAACTGTATCGCAACAATCAAATAGTAATGATAAAGAGAGTGCTTATATTTTTCAAGTAAATTCTCTAAACGTTCAAAAGTTGATGGCACAAATGGGAATTAATCGCAACAGGATTGTTCCTGTGCAAAATATAGTGAATGAAGAAAATAATACATCCAGTAATTATATTTCTATCATAGTTAAATAACATACTTTATATGGACAACATAGTCACCAACTGGATTTTATTTGTAGCGCTGTTCGTCATGCTATTGGGAGCATATTTATTGGGTTATTTTTTTGGAAATAAAAAAAAGAAGCCCTTCAAAAAGTTTGAATCTAAACAAGTAAAAGAAAAACACGTTAAATCAATCAAATCGTCCAAAGAAAATTACAACAACGATACTTTGATAATTGAAGACTATCAACCTGGAAAAATAAGAGCTAAAAAAACCAGAGAGCGTACAGGTCTTCTCACAGAAGAAATTTCGGTAGTAGAAAAAGCAATAACAGAATCCAATAAGACTGTAATAAATGAATCTCTTGAAAAAGATGATCTAACAAAAATTCAAGGAATCAATATTGAAATTGCGAGAAAATTGAACGATTATGGAATTTTATTTTATTCTCAAATATCAGAATTAGGCAGTAACGATATCAGAAAACTATCTAAAGAAATTGATATTTTTCCTGGGAGAATTCATCGTGATGACTGGAAGGGTCAAGCAAAAAATTTAATGAATCCAGTCAATTCAAACTAAAATAGTTTTTAAAACCCTATTTTGTAATTTGAAATAGACTTAGATAATATATCTAATTGAAAAATTGCATTTTACAGATACAATTACCTACATCTTCTTGAAATTATTAAACTAAGAACAATTGTTTTTACTCTCTATTTAAAAATATTAATAATAAAAGTGTGACAATTTCATATGCAATGCGAATAATAGGGTAAAGACATTTCACATTGAATTCAAAGGAGAGAAAATATCTAGACGTACTTGAAAATCATAAGAAAATTATTTTCAAAGTTGCTCACACCTATTGTTTAAATAATGAAGATAAAGATGATTTAATACAAGAAATCATTCTGCAAGTATGGTCATCAATGCACAACTATGATGACAAATACAAATGGTCTACATGGATATATAGAATAGCACTCAATACTTCTATTTCCTTCTATCGAAAAAATAAAGTGCGTAGACAAAGAACCACTTCATTACCTCCTGTATTTGAATTAAAACAAGAAGTACCAGAAAATGACATGTCAGAGAATGTTGTGCTACTCAATAAATTTATTCGAGAATTGCGTGAAATTGATAAAGCATTAATTCTACTTCATCTTGACGGCTTGACTAGTCGTGAGATAGCAAAGGTTATAAACATCTCTGCTACAAATGTCACCACTAAAATATCACGTATAAAGTCTATTCTAAAACAAAAGTTTAATCAACATAAAAATAGTTAAATGGAAAATCAAGAACTACAGGAGTTATGGAATTCTTACGATAATAAAATGGATCGTTTACTGATGATAAACGAAGAAGTTGCCGTGCATATTTCAAAACAGAAAATATCAACCCAGATGAACAAACTTGCAGTACCAAAATGGATTGCAATTTTTATAGGAATTCCTTATACAATCTTATTAATTGCAATCACCTCAATAACTTTTATCTCACAAGCATATCTCATGACCCTAGGATTTGGAGCGATATCGGTAATTATGTTAATAGTGCTAGGAAATTATTTCTACCAATTAATTCTTATTCATAAAATTAAAGGTAATGAAGAGGTCTTATCAACACAATCACAGTTAGCCCAACTCAAATTATCCAGTTATAATAGCTTAGTGTTTTCTATCTTTCAATTGCCTTTTTGGTGCATATGCTGGGTAAGTATAGAAGCTGTAAAAGATAGTCCTTATATATATGGAGGAATCAATTTATTAGTTTTCATACTAATAACGGCGCTATCTTTTTGGTTATTTAATAAGTTAAATATCAATAAAGATAATAATGCTTTTAAAAACAGTGTTTTCAGCGGCGCTGAATGGGATCCCATTGTTAAATCGTGTAAGATTTTAGAGCAAATTAATGAATACAAAAAGTAGGCATTTGTTCTAAATATTTAAAAATAAAACAAATGCCTTATTAATTGATGATAATTTATTAAAGTGCTAATCTAACACCTATTTTGTAGGTTCTACCTCTAGTTTGAAAACCTACCACTTCTTGAAAGTCTTCATCAAACAAATTTGATATACCTGCAAAAAAGGTAACTGGCTTATTACTTAATTTGTAAGTACCGTCTAGATCTACTAATTGATAACTGTCTAGTTCAACATTTTGAGTTGTAAAAGTACTACTGTCAAAAAAGGCGTCACCACGTCCATGATTATACTGATATCTAGCTGTAATAAAGGCACCTTTAAAAGCTTCGATTCTAGCACTAGCATTCACTTTATGTTTAGGAATACGCCTTAACAATGGCTCATTATCACGCTCTGTAAAAGTATAGTTTGCAGTTAGGTTTAATTTTTGAAACAATAGAGTTTGTGCCATAACCTCTATTCCTCTAGCTGTAAGATCTTTGTCTTCATTCTGATATTGTGAGATAAAGTTAACCGGATCTATAGTGACAAATTGAACTAGATTGTTTTCTTCTCTTTGAAAGAAAGTAAGTTCTATACTAGAATTATTTTTACTCCAGTAAACACCAGTTTCTAGTGTGGCATTTTCTTCTGGCTCTAAGTTCTCATTACCGAAACCGCTAGCATATAATTGAAACAACGATGGTGTGATATAAGCGGTACTGTAACTGGCATAAACTTTAAAGATATTTTCACTGAAATCAAAACGGTATGATGGGTTTAAATTATAAACTAATTTACCGTTATAATTACTATGCATGTTATAACGAGCTCCTGCGTTTACGTTAAAACCTTTACCAGACAAATAAACTACATTAAAGTACGGATCGTAGATTTGAAAATTCACATCATCCTTATCGGCATTTTGAACAAACTGAGTACTGCCAAATGGGATACTAAAATCTTCATAAGTCTGATTATTAAAGTTGAAACCTAAAATTGTTTTTAGACTTGCACCATTATCTAGATCAAATGAATATTTATTATATAGGTCTAATGAATAACCATCTGCATTAAAAAGTGATGGAAAATTACTTCTCGTATCTCTACGAGTGTGAGTACTTACATCAGTATAAACCAGTTCTCCCTTTTCAGAATATTTCCAGTTCATATTTGTTCCCCATCTAATTTGACGGCTATATGTCTCATTAGTGCCATCAGTAAAGGCTCCATTATCAAACTCGGCAACATATTCATCAAAAGAAAGATAACTGGTCAGTTTAAAGTTCTTGCGATTATTATAACCTATACGGGCAAGGACGTTTACCCTATTAAACTCATCTGGGTCAAATTGTTCATTTTCATCAGCACTTTCTGCAGCACTTAATCCATTAGTACTTTGATGGTTAAAACCTAGACCATAAGTGAGTCCATTTTTTGCTGTACCTTGAAGTTGAACACTATTATTATATTCGTCAATACCATTGTTTGCTTGCTCTACGCTTTTATTAGTTCCTACAAAAGAGGCAACATTTACTCGTACACCACTTTCTGGAGCTTTTCGCAGTTTTATATTAATAACTGCGGTACTAGCATTTGCTCCATAAAGAGTACTCGCGGCACCTTTTAATATTTCAATTTCCTCAATTTGATCTATATCTACTAATCTTAAATCAAAATCACTCGAGATATTGCTGGGATCATTAACTTGAGCACCATCTATCAGAAAGGAGACTTGACGACTACTACCACCTCGTATAAAATAGCTTTGATTTTGACCAGCATTACTGCGCGCTCCATTGATTTCAATTCCTGCATATTGGTTTAAAAGGTCTGCAATGTTAGCACTGCGTTGCGCTTCAATATCAGCTCTAGTGATTTTAATAACAGGCTTACCACTGTCTTTGCGTTGTAAATCAAATTTTGAAGAAGCAGTTACTATAACTTCTTCTAGTGTTGTTGCTGTAGAATCTTTTACGATTTGTGCTTTTCCCGACACAGTTACAGCAATCATGGCGCCTAAGGCGATGATTTGTTTTTTCATTAGTAAGATTTAATACGGGAAAAGAATCTGAAGAGATACAAATGTATAACAGACCTACACAATTTAAAATTGTGCATTACAAGTTACTAACTCGTCTCATCGTTATCTCTATCCCGAAGATGAACAATAATTGAATCATGGCAGGTCTCCTGACTTCAAAATAAAATCGCCTTCCCAAATCCTAGACTCAGTGGCATAATTGATCTT
>CAZBCH010000367.1:0-12404 GCA_964490235.1 uncultured Flavobacteriaceae bacterium
GGTGCGCGATTAATAGGTTTTGGTAGATATGCTGGTATAGTAGGAGCTTACAATGGTTTTAGAGCGCTAGGTTTAAGAGATGATATCTTCAATTTGCCTAAAGTAGAAAGTCTTCCAGATTACGAAGCGTTACAGCAAGAATTAAAGCAAATTAAGGATAAATTGCCTGCTATTCATATCGTGATGACAGGAAATGGTAAGGTTGCAGGAGGAATCAAAGAAATACTAGACGTCCTTGAAATCAAACAATTAAAACCTAAAGAGTATTTGCAGTTAGCTCACTTTCAAAATAAACAGACTACTTTCACTATTCTTGATGTGCAACATTATTACACTCGTAAAGATGGATATAGACCTACTAAAACAGAGTGCTACAATAATCCTGAATTACTTGTAAGTGATTTTATGAAATATGCTAAAGTCACTGATATGCTTATAACTGGTCATTTTTATGGTAATGGGGCTCCTTATCTATTTACAAGAGAAGATGCAAAACAGCCAGATTTTAAAATTAATCTAGTTGCAGATGTAAGCTGTGACATAGACGGTCCTATTGCCTCAACGATAAGGCCTAGTACAATTGAAGAGCCTCTTTATGGTTATGACGCTCATGGCGAAAAAGAAGTCCCATTCAAGACTCCAGGTTCTATTACTGTTATGGCAGTAGATAACCTGCCTTGTGAATTACCTAAGGATGCTAGTGAAGGATTTGGTGAGATGTTTGAAAAACATGTAATACCTGCTTTTTTTAATAAAGATAAAAACGGAATTCTGGAACGTGCACAAATGACAACTAGTGATGGTAAGCTTACAGAGAGATTTTCTTATTTACAGGATTTTGTTGATTCAAATGAGGTTTAAATAAATTAAATATACAATTATGTCTTTTCAACTTTGTGGCACTATTAGGTATTACTGTATTCTATGCGTCACAATGTTGTGTGCTGTATCGATGCAAGCTCAATTCAATCCTAGTTTGATAGGTAATGCATCATCTGTAGGAAACGATTGCTATCAGATTACACCTAATTTTAATAATCAATCTGGTGCAATATGGTCTCCAGATCGCATTAATATGCGACTTAATTTTATAATAGAATTTAGAATATTTCTAGGAACTAATGATGCAAATGGGGCAGATGGACTTACCTACGTAATGAAAAACTCTCCTAATCCAGTGATTGGAAATTTAGGTGGAGGAATGGGTTATGAAGGAATAGGTAATTCTTTTGCAATTGAATTTGATACATGGCAAAATACAGATCTTTCAGATCCTTTTTTTGATCATATAGCTATGGTTTCGGCTGGTATTAATGATCATGGAACTACACAAAATCTTGCAGGACCTATCGTCGCTTCTCCTACATCAAATAATGTAGAAGATGGCATGGAGCACGATGTTAGAATTGAATGGGACGCCACGGCATTAACCATGAGTATCTATTTTGACTGCAATTTGCGTTTAACGTATACTGGTGATTTAATTAATCAAGTTTTTGGAGGAAGTACTTTTGCTTATTTCGGTTTCACAGGCTCTACTGGTGGCGCAGCAAATCTTCAACGTGTGTGTTTTGATTACATATCCTTTGCAAATGATGTAGGTAGTATAGATGATCAATCTATTTGTATAGGTGACACAGTATCAAATGTTGATGCAACTATAAACGGTGCTTCTAGTTATGTATGGACACCTACTACAGGAGTTAGTGACCCTAGTATTCCTAACCCAACTTTTAATCCTGCAACAACTACTAATTACAGTGTAAATATTACCAATAGATGTGGAGACGTTATTCAAGAAGACTTTACAATATTTGTAGGCTCACAACCTACGGCAAATACGGTGGCCGATTTTACTGTTTGTGATGATGCTACTAATGATGGTATCATAACTTATGACCTTTCGCAATTGGACGCTACAGTTATAGGAACTCAAGATCCCACTTTATTTTCTGTATCTTATTATGCTTCTCAGATAGATGCCGATGCCGGAACTAATTCTTTGCCTCAAAATTTTTCCAATACTACTATTTGTGAACGTATTTATTCCAGAATAGAATCTGTTACCAGTTCTTCATGTTATAATACTACAGATTTTGAGTTATGTGTTTCTACCCAGCCAGTAGCAAACCCAGTAGCTGAATATCGATTATGTGACGATATTTCAAATAATAATTCAGAAGTATTTGATTTGACTTCTAGAAATCCTGAAGTATTGCTAGGGCAGCCTGCTACTGATTTTAACATTGAATATTTTACCACACAAGCTGAGGCTGATCAAGGAAGTGTAGGTGGCGCAACACCTGTTAGTAATATGTACAGTAGCGGTGGACAAACCATGTATGTACGAATAGAAAATATTGCAAATACAGACTGTTTTGCAACTACCTTTTTTGACATTGTTGTGGATGATTTACCTATCGCTACTACTCCAGCAGATCTTGTGATTTGTGACGATATGAGCAATGATGGTACTGAAGATATCGTTTTATCACAATTTGATGCTGATGTCCTTAATGGTCAAACCTCTCCTAATTTTGTGGTTTCTTACCATGCCACACAAGCTGATGCTGATAGCGGTACTCCAGAATTGACCAGCCCTTTTACTATTACAACAGGTACAACTACTATTTTTGCAAGAATTGATAACAGCGATAATGAAACTTGTGCTAGCACTACTCCTATAAATATTGTTCTTAATGAGCAAGCCGTTGCAAATCCTGTTGCTGAATATAGAATTTGTGACGATAGTACTAATGATGGCTTAGAAGATTTTGATTTGAGCACCAGAAATGCCGATGTTCTACTAGGTCAGAACCCTGCAAACTTCACTATCGAATATTTCACCTCTCAAGCAGATGCTGATTTAGGTAGCGCTGGTGGCGCAACTCCACTGCCTACTATTTATAACAGCGGTTCTACTACTCTTTTTGTGAGAATTGAGACTAATTCTAACAGCAGTTGTTATGATATAGAGATGTTTGACATTTTTGTAGATCCTTTACCTAGAGCAGGAACTCCTACGGATATTATTGTTTGTGATGATCCTTCAAATAATGGAACTGAAGATGTAGATCTTTCTCAGTTTGATATGACTATTTTAGACGGACAGACTAACCCTAGCTTTAATGTCTCTTATCACGCTACACAAGCAGATGCTGACAATAACGCTTCTCCATTAGCTAGTCCTTACACTGTAACCAGCAGCACGCCTAGTATTTTTGCTAGAGTTGATAATGCAGATAATGATACTTGTTACACCACAACAACATTCCGTTTTGTGATTAGTCCTACTCCTACAGCAAATCCTGTTCAGGACATGATTACTTGCGATGATCCAGCAAATGATGGATCAGAAATATTTGATCTAACCATGGCAAATGCTCAAGTTTTAGCAGGTCAAACACCTGGCGATTTTACCATTACCTATCACACTACTTCAAATGGAGCGATGACAGGAATGGGTAGCGATCAAATTGCTAACCCTAGTGCTTATCCTAGTAGCAATACTACACCAGAAACTATATTTGTAAGAATAGAAGCGGTTACGAATCCAGTTTGTGCAGACTTCACTGATTTTACCCTAACCGTAAGCGAGCAGCCTACCGCAGGAACAGCTCCAGATGTAGTAGGCTGTGACGATATAAGCAACGATGGTTTTGAAGAATTTGACTTTACATCCCAAGATGCTGCAATCTATAATGGCCAGAGTCCGACGAGCTTTAATGTAACCTACCACACCAGTCAGGCAGATGCAGATAATGACACTGAAGCATTAAGTTTCCCATACACAAACGTGACTAGAGCACAAACCATTTATGCAAGAATAGAAAACGCTTCTAATCAGGATTGTTATGATGTTTCTACTTTTAGAATAGAAGTATTTGCAAGACCTACCATTGCAAATCAAGGTCCCTTCACCATTTGTGCTGGAGTACCAGAAACGATAGACGCAGGTCCAGGATATTCTAGCTACTTGTGGTCTACTGGCGAAATGACTCAAACTATAGATGTGTCTTCTGGTGGTGACTATACCGTAACTGTGACTAATAGCGATGGATGTGATAGCACAGCAACCATCGCAGTAGTAGAATCTGATGTGGCGGTAATTGAACGTATAGACGTAGGACAGTTTGAAGTAAATACTAATACACTTACTGCGATTGTAACAGGAAGCGGTGATTATGAGTTCTCACTAGATGATTTTGTATATCAAGACAGTCAAAGATTTACAAATCTTTATCCAGGTTTCTATACGGTATATGTAAGAGATAAAAACGGATGTGGAACAGTATCGATGGATGCTGTAATTATAGGAGGACCACCATACTTCACGCCTAATCAAGATGGTTACCACGATACATGGCAAGTTATTGCAGTGAGTGAGATACCAGACGCGAGTATTTATATATTTGACCGTTATGGTAAACTATTAAAACAAATAAGCGCCACTGGACCAGGATGGGATGGAACTTACAACGGTAACCCTATGCCGTCAAGTGATTACTGGTATCTAGTAGAACTAGCTGATGGACGCAGCTTTAAAGGGCATTTTGCATTGAAAAGGTAATCTAAAAATTAAGATGAATTATAATAAAAAGCGAGCTAGACAGCTCGCTTTTTTTTGTGGCTTACATTAGTCGATGTTTAAACCATTATGAGTTTAATGGATTAGTTAACTAGAAGCAACCTATATTTTATAAAAGGAACTCTACTTGTATTTTTTTAGAATTTTGTCAAAATTAGGTTTAAAATAATTGGGGCCTTTTAGTACTTTTCCATCTTCTCTATAAATTGGTTTTCCATCGGCTCCTAATTTTGACATGTTGGAATCTTGTATTTCATCAAAAACATCTTCTATCACATCCTGCATTCCGTGTTCAATGATAGTACCACACAAGATATAAAGCATATCACCTAAAGCATCAGCTACTTCCACTAGATCGTTATTTTGTGCCGCTTCAAAATACTCTTCATTCTCTTCTTTCATTAATTCATATCGCAGCTTATTTCGTCTCTCTGTAATATTTGCTACAGGTAAATTATTAATTCCTAAATTAAATGCGGTGTGAAATTTATGAACTCCTTCTATTTGTTTCTTCATATCTATGGTAAATTGATTGTTTTGGTTTGTAATTTTGTAAAAATAAGTTTTCTATGAATGCATTTACGTTAGTTGTAAAAGATCCTATGTTTAGTACTGGCCAGATTTATTTTGGAATCGCTTTTTTTATAGTTTTTTGTATTATAATTTCAGTTATGTATTTAAAGGATAAAGCCCTTCATAAAAAAAACTATAAAGGTGTATTTTGGATTTTACTTGGTTTTATAGCTTTCATACTGCTTCTTGTGGCTATCAAATTTGGTTTAGAAAAATAAAATTGAATATTGAATATTTCGTTTTAAGCAAACATTTAACTCAATAAAAAAGCACTAGAAATTAACCTCTAGTGCTTTATTTTGTTTCCGCTTTCGCGAAAGCGGAATATACATCACTCTAATCTAGAAATCCATAGTTCTTAGAATACATCAACATTTGCTCTTTAAAAGTTTGAGGTTGCTGTATTGTAAAACTAGATATAGTATCACCATCCATCTTAGGCACAATTACAGGATTTACAAAGCCACGGTAAGCTGGAGTTTTAAATTTACTATTTCTTTTTAAAACTTCCTTATGAATTTCTTGGTCTACTTTTACACCATAATCTTCTACTAATGCTTGAGCCGCAGCAAAATCTCCTTCACTAGTAATACGTTGGGTCTCTCTAAGTAACTCGCCAAACAGACTTCTTAATTTTTCATAATCTTTTATGTCGTAATAGGTTTTACCGTTCTTCACCACTTTTTCTATAACATTATCTTCTTTACCTTGTTCATAAACCCAAGCACTTACCCATTGTCTATTGCGCATGTGCGCTTCTTCTACATCCTGACCTAATTCAAGACGTATAAGTTGAGAAAGTAATCCGTTTCTAATGTAACCGTCATAAGCCGCCATACCGTAATTTTTCCAATCGTCTACAAGGTTAAGTTCTTGTAATTTAGGATCCATTAAATAATATAAACCAAAAAGATCTGCTCTACCTTCTTCAATTGTAGATTTATAACTACCCAATGTTTCTTTAGGCGTTCCTACATCTGGATTAATTTGTCCACTAGCATGTCCTACTACCTCATGAAGAGCTGTGTGAAGTTTGTCAGCCTTGGCTCCATACTTTTTTTCAAGTTCAATTTCTTTCTCATCGTGAGCAAATTCTTCTAACCTTCCTGAACTACCAGCATTTCCATAAGCAGCGATTATGTTACCTAATGATACGGACTTGCTTCCATGAACTGTTCTTATCCAAGTATTATTAGGTAAATTAACTCCTATAGGCGTTGCTGGGCTAGCATCTCCTGCCTCACCAGCAACATTTACTGTTTTATAACTTACACCGGTTACAGAGTCTTTTTTGTGCTCTTCCATTAATGGTGAGTTATCTTCAAACCATTGAGCATTTTCACTCAACACATTCATTTGACGTGACATATCAAAATCCTTTATTTGGACGATGGTTTCATAACTACCTTTATAAGCGATAGGATCATTATATACCTCTATAAATCCATTAATCCAGTCTACAGCACCTTCTGTGCTTGTACTCCATGCGATGGCGTACTCATCCCATTTATCTAAACTTCCTGTCTTATAATACTCAATTAATAATCCTAAGGCTTTGGCCTGTTCTTTAGTTTCTGCAACATCTTGAGCAAGTTGTAACCAGTATATCATCTTATCAATTGCCTCTCCATATAGACCACCACTCTTATAAACGTCATCCATAAGTTTACCGTTTTTGCGTACGAGCCTAGAATTTAAACCTATTTCTACTGGTCTTTCTTTATCTACAGAAATACTATTGTAATGTGCTTTGGCCTCATCTGTAGTAATACCTGGCTCATAAAAGTTTACCGCACTCTCTAAAACAATGTCTTTATCTTTATCTAGAACAACTTTTTTTGCGTCTTGGTCATTAAACATGACCTGCCATGCCTCATTTGGAATTGTTACGTCGCTATCCTCCATAAGTTTTTTGAAGTACTCTTGTGAGAATTCTGGCTTCATCTTATCCATGCTATAATGGTGATGAATTCCATTTGCAAACCAGATTCTATTTAAATATATCTCAAATTGCTTCCATTCTTCTGTAGTTTTATCACCTTCATATTTTGTAAGAATTTCTTCAAGACCTTTTCTAATTACTAAATTATGTCTATAATTTTGATCCCATATTATATCTCTACCACTCAATCCTGCTTGTGTTAGATAATAAACCAGCTTTTGCTGTTGCAGGCTCAACTCTTCCCAACCAGGAATTTGGTACCTTAAAACTCCTATATCTGCAAACTGGGTTACATTGTAATCAAACTCTTGCGTACTGTCAGCGACGAGCGCTTCTTTATTATTACTTTTTTCCTGACACGCGATGGTCAACGCAATAATTAATAATAAACTGAGTGTTTTTAAATGATTCATTAAATGAAATATTAAATTAAATGTTATTATCAAAAATACAATTTTGTATTATAATCTTAAACATGTAAAATTCTAGAAACATTAAGTTAATTAACTATTGTTCATTCATTTGGTTATAATTGTATATCTTGTACCATCTAGGTAGTATCATATGAGAACCTTCTCTACTTTAATCATGTTTTTAGTTTTCAGCAACTTGTTATATGCACAAGAAAAAGTTGCTTTTAATGATATGCTCACCTTACTGGATGAGAATAAAATTAATGAAACTAGAAACGCACTTAAAGCATATGATTTTGACAATTTAAGTAAGCAAGATCAAGCTAGTTTTCTATTAACTAAAGGAATAATTCAGTTCAAAGAGAATGATTTTTTAGAGGGATACAAGACTTTGTTAGAGGTCAAAGATTTAAAAGCTCACTCTAGAAAAATGGTGATTTATAATGCAAATGAATATCTTATACGAATTGCAAATACTGTTTCAGAGTTAAGTACTGCAGCGCCTTCATTAATTCAAGAAAACTGTAGAATAGCAGAAGAATTGGACAATCCTAGACTTAAAATAGACTGTATTTATAATACATCTTATAACGAGATCATAGGAAACAACTATGACCTTGCTCTCAAATATAATTATCAAATGCAACGTATTGCACTTGATAACAATTTACAAGATGAGTTATTAGATATAGAGAATAATATAGGAACCTTGCATTATTTTAAAGGTAGTTATGATTCGACTTTATATTATTTCAATCGCAACCTGGAACGCTGTAGAAAATCCAAAGATACTCTGGCCATAGCACAACGCATTAATAATATGGCGATGTTAAGAGCTGCATTACAAGATTATGAAACGGCATTAGAAAACATCAATGAAGCAGAAGTTATGGCTGCATCTGGATCTGATGTACAACTTCAATCGATGATATTACGTAATAAGGCAGATATTCTATCAGGAAATGCTAATTATGAACAAGCATCTCAATATTACTATAAACATCTTGAAATGAATGATACTTTGACAGCATCACAAAATGCATTAGCTCTCAAGGATATTCAGACTAAATATGAAACAGCAGAGCAAAAGTTAAAAAATGCCGAGTTAGAAGCTAAAAATCTAAGAAGTAAAGCTGGAAATTACTTTTTACTATTCTTACTTTCCATAGCTATAGGTATTGCAGCATACTTCATACTTAACTATAAAAAAAGTAAGAAGATTCTTGAAGAGCGTAGACTAGCACAAGAACAACGTGAACTTAAAATGATGAGAGATCAAGAACTCGCTAGTATAGATGCAATGATTGCTGGTCAAGAAAAAGAACGTTTAAAAATAGCATCTGATTTACATGACGATTTAGGAAGTTCATTAACAGCAATTAAAATATCATTAGAAAATGCCAAAGAAAGAACTGAAGACGATGTATCAAAAAAAATATTGAACAACGCCCACGATATATTAAATGAGACTTATAAAAAAGTACGTAGACTTTCACATACCCAAAATAGTAGGGTCTTAAGTGAAGATGGATGGATAAGTAGTCTAAAAGATTTAGTTGAAAAAATTAATAAGTCAGGTAAATTAGATATTGAGGTCATCACAAGCGGATTAAAAGGCAGCCTAAGTAACTCTACAGAACTTAATCTCTTCAGAATCATACAAGAATTAATCAATAATATTATAAAACATGCAAATGCTACTGAGGCTAGTGTTATTATAACAGGCTATGACCATATGTTAGATATTATAGTAGAAGATAACGGCAAAGGTTTTAATGTCAAAAAATTGAAAAATAAAGGATTAGGTCTAGACACCATTAAAAAAAGAGTAGAAAATATGAAGGGTAATTTTACCATTGATTCTAATTTAGATAAAGGTGGATGTTCCATTAGTATAGAAATCCCATTGATATGATTACAGTTGCAATTGCTGAAGATCACGTATCATTAAGCGATGGTCTTCAATTATTTCTTGAACAAGAAGATGATATTAAAGTAGCATTTACTACTACTAACGGTGCTCAACTTCTTTCTAAGTTTAGAGAAGTTCCTACCGATGTGATTTTAACAGACATCAGTATGCCCGAAATGAATGGCATAGAACTTTGTCGTACTATTAAAACTCAATATCATCATACAAAAGTAATCGCTCTTTCGATGTTTGATAATGCTGGCGCTATTAAAGATATGATTAATGCTGGTGTAGATGGTTATGTATTAAAAAGTAGCCCTTTGAAAGACTTAAGACAGGCCGTAAGAGATGTTTATAATGGGCTTACTTACTATGATGTGCACATAGAAGATATTGTAAAAGAATTAAAATGCAATAATCTTAAAAAAAATACACTGTCTAGAAGCGAGCGCGAGATACTTCAATACATTGCAAAAGGATTAACCAGTCAACAAATTGCCGAATTAAGAGGTTCTGCAATTAGTACTGTAAATAAGCATCGTAAAAATATGATTCAAAAATTAGGCTTATCTGGTAAAAGAGAATTACTTGTATATGCTCTAAATCAACATGGACATTCAAATATTTAATTTATGAAATACTTGATACAAATATCATTCATCATTCTCATTTCTATCATTATAAGTTGTAAGAACAACTCACCTACAAATGCTTTTGAGGTTACTGAAAAATTACAAATAGATAATACTTCAATATTAAATCCGTCACAAAATGACACAATCATTTACTACAATAATTTTAAATCTAACTTTGTTGATCCTCGTAATGTAGAAGTCTGGTTACCTAAGGGCTATCCTAAAAAAGGGATTCAATATCAAGTTCTATACATGCACGACGGTCAAAATGTTTTCAATAAAGAGACATCCTATTCTGGTATTGCTTGGGAAATTGATGAAAAAGTAGATTCACTACTCGCTGCAAATGCCATCGCCCCAACTATTGTCGTAGGTATATGGAACAATGGTGAGAAAAGGTTCAGCGAGTATATGCCTCAATTACCTAAAAGTTTAACTGAGTCCGCTTTCGCGAAAGCGGAACTGAAAAAAAACTTTGGTAACGATAAATTGCTAAGTGATGATTATTTAAAATTTATGACTCAAGAATTGTTACCATTTATAAATAAAAAGTTTCTAACCTCTACAAAACCTGAACACACTATAACCATGGGAGCATCTATGGGAGCGCACATTTCTTTATATGCGATGATCAAATATCCAAATGTATTTGGAAAAGCGGGATGTTTAAGCACACACTGGCCTATACCTTATTTAGGACAAGCATTTATGGAAGAGTTACCTACATCTGTTCCAGAACCTACATTTCATAAGATATATTTTGATCATGGAACCAAAACTCTAGATAAGGATTATGAACCACACCAGTTAAAAGTGAATAATATGTTTTATTAATTAGGCTATACTGATCAAAATTTTCTTTACAAAAAATTTGAAGGTCATGAACATAACGAGCGATACTGGCAGCAACGTGTAGCATTGCCACTTGAATTTTTGTTAAAGTAATTAATTGCGATTTTTTCTATTGTTTTTCCAGTAGAAAAAGACTCCTGCAAGCTCGGTTAAAAAACCAATAATTATCATTCCTTTTGCACCTACAACCTCGGTAAGATACATGATAACGCCCAGAATGACTATAATACTTCCTAACGCGATCAGGTAAATTGCTCCTTTTTTATTCATGAGTCAAAAATAAAGCCTTCTTTTTAAAAAAAGAAGGCTTATACTTTTAATAGAATTAGTTTTTAAGTTAAAAACTAAATCCTACCTGAAAACTGAATCTTAATCCATCTTCACCATGAAAGAGGTTGAAAGTGGCTCCTATAGCCTGTGAACTATTTACCCAAAAACCACCACCGTAGTTATTGTGCCATATTTCACTATCTTCATCATCAAACCACACACGCCCTACATCTACTCCACCAAAAACACCGATTTGTAGAGGTATTAATCCTGTTTTAAACTCATTAAAACTATAACGCACATCAGCCGTACCTGCAAATGCGCTTTCTCCTGAAAAGCGTTGTGTACGGTAACCTCTTAATCCAGTATTTTGTCCTAGTTGTGCACTTTGATAAAATTTAAAGCCATCGCCTATATTTATAGTTGCTTGTGTAAGTGTCTTCAATACCAGTTTACGATCACGACTTAAAGCGTTGTAGAAACCTAATTTAGGTTGCAAATAACCAAATGTATTATCTAGGTCGTCTTTATCTGTATTAATTCCTGCTTTAAAATCAAACAACATCCCTCGTGTAGGATTCAAGACATTATCATAGCTCTCATAGTTATAACCACCATTTAATTCTACAAACCATTTACGTTCAAAAAATTCTGGATTTGTATTTGCATCAGCAAATATGGACTCTAGAAATCTACCTTGGTCTGCTTCAACTTGAAAACTTTGTACCTCTACTCCTGCATTTAAATTAGAGCCATATTCTCCACGATAACTTATTCCTAAACCAGTTGTAAATTCACTCAAACGTACACGATTGAAGTCAAATCCTAAATCATCATCATTATTTACTGTTTCATTACCGAATCCGAAGAAATTCTCTGCAAAGGTAGGTCCTGAAAATCTTCCCTTTACGGTTAAATTCATTTGGTTAAAAATTCCTGCAAAAGTACCGTTGTAATTCACATCAAAACCTTGCGTGGCAAAATAATATCCAGCTCTAAACTTATGAACTCGAGTATTAGGGTTACGATTAAATCCATTAAAGGTGAACGTATTTTGAACTCCTATTCTAAAACCATCATCTGGATTAAAACCTATACTAGGTGTTAAAGAGTTTGCTGTAGAAATACTTTTCCTAGGGTTGTAAAGGTTTCTGTTGTATTTATCAGAAAGTCTTAGCCTAGCGCCTCCTTTATTTTTAAATGTATTGTCTTTAGACTT
>CAZBCH010000368.1:0-5638 GCA_964490235.1 uncultured Flavobacteriaceae bacterium
ATAGATTCCTTTTTAATGTATCCTGGATTATTTCCTGGAATGTTTCTTTTTATTTTTTTAGTAGTAGATTGGTTTAAAGATTTTAAACATGGTGAACAAATTAAACTTTGGGCAACCATAATAACTATTGGAACCATTCTATCTAGTTATCTTATAAAAATGGTAATTCATTAAAATTTATTGTAACATTGTAATGGAGTTCATTACTAACTTTACAAATAAAACCCAACCCTATTATGCAAAAATTAAATACAACCTTAGTATACATCCTATCAATTGTAGGTTTTGTATGCTGCTGCTGGTTTGCGGGACTAGCTGTAATTCCTACAGGAATAGCATTTTTTATCGCAACTAAAGAAGTAAAAAAATACGAAACTAATCCAAGTGCTTATGCAAATGGAGATGCCATGAAAACAGCAAAAACAGTTGCAATGGTTATTTTCATTATTTCAGCGTTGTATTTTGCTTATAGTATATATTCAATTGCAACAACTCCATGGGATGAGTTCATGTCTGGTTATGAAGATGCAATGAGAGAATCAGGAGTAGAATTTTAATATAATTAGATCATGCAAAAATTAAATACAACCTTAGTTTATATTTTATCAGTAGTAGGATTTTTGTGCTGCTGTATAGGTCTAGGAGCAATATCATCTCTTATAGCCCTAATCGTTGCAAACAAACAACTTAAAAAGGCAAAAGATAATCCTGAGGAATACTCAAACGTTGCACAGATGAAGACGGCTAAAATTGTCGCAATAGTTGCTTTAGTAGTATCTGGTCTGTTTGCTATTTACCTTATATACATTGTAGTAATGCTCACAACTAATCCAGAATATGCTTGTGAATTCTTCACTGAAATGGTTAACAGCATAGAAAGTAATCCGAGCGTTCCTGCGGAAACTTTGGAAATGTATGAGCAATGGAGAGATGAAGCTTGTTCTAATCTTGCTCAGTAATTAACCTCTTAAATATAATTGAAAAAGGGAAAGCTAGCGCTTTCCCTTTTTTGTTTATATACCCATTAAATAGTAAATAGAAATAGTTCTGGCGGTTCCGATACTAAATCTGACGAATTATAAATTTCTCCATATAGTAAATAAAATAATGCCGCTCAAAATGACTATGACCACGTAAAAATTAATTAATAGCTTTCTTAATGAGTGGTTTCTTAAAGTAGGTATCCACTCAAACATACCTACCACGATGCCATAAGGTAATAATGTAAATAGTAATGGATTTAAACGGACTGCATTACCTAGCTCGCCATTTAATAAAGAATGAATCGCTCGCTGAGAACCACAACCTGGACAATCATATCCTGTCAAATATTTGCTAGGACATTGTGGAAATAAATGATGCTCTAACGGATTGAATTTTTTGTATAGAAAAAATGCGGTAATTACCGCTACAGTAATACCGCATCCTAAAATATACTTTTTATATTTAGAAACCGCCATCAGCTATTGCAGCAAGAACACCTGTAAATAAAAATATGAGAACTAATACAAAACCAGTTACTGCAGCGGCAATAACCCAATTCCGTGCATTGTTGCTGGCCGCCTGCGCACCTTGAAAGTCTCCTACTCTATGTTTACTTTCCACTTGAGAACTGTAAACTATGGCAATTATTCCAAAAATTTGACAACATAACAAGGTAACAATTATCGACTCGGCTAACCATGTTTTAGGTGGTGGACCAAAGTTTTGTGGATTAAACTGTTGTGAGTATTGCTGTCTATAATTTGGTTGGTTTTGGTTTTCCATATTACTCAAACTCTTTTAAAGTTTTAATGATAATAGCAATACATTCATCTAATTGCTCTTTATTCATTACTAAAGGTGGTGCAAATCTTATGATATTACCATGAGTAGGTTTTGCAAGTAAACCATTATCACGTAATCTCAAACATATATTCCACGCGGTATCGCTATCTTCTGTATCATTTATAACGATAGCATTTAATAAACCTCTACCTCTTACTAAGGTTACTGTATCAGTAGTCTCAATATACTTTTGTATCTCAGATCTAAAATAACTTCCTAGAGCACGAGCATTTTGAATTAAATTTTCATCTTTTACCACTTCTAGAGCTGCCATTGCAACTGCTGCTGCAACTGGATTCCCTCCAAAAGTAGAACCGTGTTGTCCTGGTTTGATCACATTCATGACTTCATTATCTGCAAGAACTGCGCTTACTGGATAGGCTCCTCCAGAGAGTGCTTTTCCTAGTATCAACATATCTGGTCGCGCATAAGTTTCTGGCTGGCGCTCACAATGTGCTTCACAAGTACAGTTTCCACAAACTGCTAGCAATCCACCAGTTCTTGCAATACCAGTTTGAATTTCATCTGCAATAAAAAGAGCTTTATGCTTAGTACATAAATCTCGCGATGCTCTCATATAATTGTCGTCCGGAGTAAAAACTCCAGCTTCACCTTGAATAGGTTCGATTAAAAAACCAGCCACATTTTCTTCTTGTAATGCTTTTTCAAGAGCATCAGTATCATTATAAGGAATCTTTATAAAACCTGGCGTGTATGGGCCAAAGTTTTTACGAGCACCTTCATCATTTGAAAAAGATATAATAGTAGTTGTACGACCATGAAAATTATTTTCGGCAACGATTATTTTTGCTTCATGCTCCTCTACTCCTTTTTTCTCATAAGCCCATTTACGAGCAATTTTGATGGCAGTTTCCACAGCTTCAGCACCTGTGTTCATGGGTAGTACTTTATCAAAATTAAAATACTCTGTCATGTACTTCTCGTACTGTCCTAACTTGTCATTATGAAAAGCTCTAGAAGTAAGGGTTAATGTTTGCGCTTGCTCATTCATTGCATTTACTATCGCAGGATGACAATGCCCTTGATTAACTGCACTATAAGCACTTAAGAAATCAAAATACCTTTTACCATCTACATCCCATACATAAACACCTTCACCTTTTTCCAGCACCACTGGAAGCGGATGATAATTATGTGCTCCATGCTTATCTTCTAAATCAATATAATGTTGCGCTTTACTCTTTGTTTCTATGCTCATTTCTGTACTTTTAATCATTTGCCGCAATTTAATCATTTAGCTTGCAGGATTAAAATTATAAGCTTTAAGAATTTGCGAAATTCTCAATCTACATACTGTACAATTACCTAGGTAAAGTTCTATAAAAAGGTGGATTTTAGTTAATTTTGGCACCTATGTCAAAACGAAGAAGAAGAGCTCAAAAATCCTTTGAAAACGTACCAGTTGTAGACGCTGGTGCAAGAGGTAAAAGTGTTGCAAAAACTGAAGAAGGAGAAGTAATCTTTCTTACCGATGCCGTACCTGGCGATATTGTAAATATTCAGACTTTTAAAAAGAAACGTTCTTTTTATGAAGGGCGTGTAACAAAATTTATAGAATTAAGTGAGCGACGTACAGCACCAGTTTGCAAACATTTCAATACTTGCGGTGGTTGTAAATGGCAGCACATGGCCTATAATAGCCAGCTGTACTTCAAACAAAAAGAAGTCGTTGAAAATTTGACACGTATAGGACATCTAGAACTTCCAGAAATTACACCCATTGCTGGTTCATCTCAACAGTATCATTATCGCAATAAGATGGAATTCAGCTTCAGTGCAAATAGATGGTTGACTCTAGAAGAGATTCAAAGTGATGTGGAGATTGAAGACAAAAAGGCATTAGGCTTTCATATTCCTGGAATGTGGGATAAAATACTACACTTAGATGAGTGCCATCTTCATCCTCAAATAGGTGAAGATATTAGGTTAAGTGTGCACGCTTTCGCGAAAGCGGAAAACATCACCTACTTTGATCCTAGGGAAAAATCTGGTACTTTAAGAACCTTAATGCTACGTATGTCTTCTACAGGCGAAAACATGGTAGTCATTCAATTTTTTCAAGATAATAAAGAGCAAAGAATCGCATTGTTAGAGCATTTAAAATTTTCTTTTCCAGAGATAACTTCTTTACAATACATCATAAATGAAAAAGCAAATGACACCATTTATGATCAAGAAGTAATTTGCTACCATGGACGAGATCACATATTTGAAGAAATGGAAGGTTTGCAGTTTAAAATCAATGCAAAATCTTTTTATCAAACTAATAGTAAGCAGGCCTATGAGTTATATAAAATCACAAGAGATTTTGCTGGACTAAATGGAGAAGAACTGGTCTATGACTTATATACAGGAACTGGAACGATTGCTCAATTTGTTGCAAAAAAAGCCAAGCACGTTGTAGGTATAGAAGCCATTCCTGTGGCAATTGAAGACGCCAAAACTAATGCCCAACACAATGGCATTGATAACACAACATTTTTTGCTGGAGACATGAAAGAGGTGTTTACTCAAGATTTTATTGATGAGCATGGCCAGCCTGATGTTGTAATTACAGATCCACCACGAGATGGAATGCATAAAGATGTTGTTGCGCAACTCCTTATTCTTAATGCGCAAAAAATTGTTTATGTAAGTTGTAATAGCGCAACACAAGCACGCGATCTAGCGTTATTAAATGAGAAATATGAAATAACTAAAGTGCAACCGGTAGACATGTTTCCTCAAACGCACCATGTAGAAAACGTAGTTTTACTGGAATTAAGAAAGTAAGCATGAAAAAAATAATCATTCTTTTAGTGGTGATTTTAACTCTAGGCAGCTGCTCTGAGAATGAAACATTAACTCCTAAAAAAACATACATTACTGGAAATGTCCAAATTATCGACTCTCTGGACCTTGATAAGATAACATTGTACGGTTATGATATTTTTAAAAAGCAAAACATACAAAAAGATCTCTCTGTCGATGAAAATGGTAATTTTAAATCCACTGTAGACCTACTGTATGCGACTGAATTTACTTTGTACGGTGTAAATAGTTTTTCAATTCTTGCTATTCCTGGCGACACCATTACAGTCAACTTTGTTGAAAGTAAAAAAGGTATTGACTTTGATAAAAATTTAGAGTTCAACGGAAGAACTGCTGCAACACAAAAAAGCTTTCAAGACTACCTCAACAATAATCCTATTGATACAGATGATTTTTTTGTAAATGAAAGTGACCTGGATTATAATGATCTAGAAGAATATTTAGGCAATCAAAAAGAGGCTCTTAAAAAACACTATAAAAGGTTTCAAAATGATCCATCCATCAATAAATATTTGAGAGATTACATCAATGCAGACGAGAAATATGCACTTCACAATATCAAAATGGAGTACGCATCTTTTGCTCGATATTATGGTAAAAAGGTGCCAGAAACCAATAGTACATACTATAACGGTATTGATAATTTGCCTAGACTAGATAAAGAAGATCTAGTAAATGCAAGTACCATCAATGATTTATTATACCATCATCACTCGTTTGCATCTCAAGAAATTGAGAAAATAGCACCAGAAGCTACAACTGCAGAAATTGATCAAATAATTATTGAGAAAGCGATCGAGAAAGACACCTACTTAAACCAGCACACCATCGCCATGTTAGTAATGGGTGATCTCAAAAATCATTCACTTCAATTATATGAAAATAATGTAGATCAACTTACTCCATACTTTAAAAACACCACCCTAGGAGCTGCTCTAGAGTCTAGATACCTAAAGGAAAAACAACTTTTAGATAATCC
>CAZBCH010000369.1:0-2360 GCA_964490235.1 uncultured Flavobacteriaceae bacterium
ATTCATACACCAGATTCTTCTAGATATTTCTATGCAGATGGTTATCAAGAACGTCAAGATCGAGGAGAAGCTCAAAAACAGCTGAGTAAAGAATTTGTACGCCAGTGGTTGATCGCAAACGATTTTCAAGGTCTTGAAGGGCAAAGTGTTCCTGAAATGACAGACGAGTACATCACAAGCGTGAGTGATCGGTATATAGAGCTGTATGAAAATATTACTGGTAAAACATTTGAAAAGTCTGACACTTCAAACATTCATAACCGCATTGAAAAGAACGTGTTGTATTGGATGCAATCGAACTAATAAATCTATAGTCATTTACAGTGATAACCATTTAAAAGGTTATTAAATTTTTTACGGTATGTAGCGGTAAGTAATCTTAACAGAAATTTACCGCAGTAAATTATGTTAAATCGTTGATCTTTTGTCAATTTTGTTGCTAAGTAAGAATTAACCTCTTATAAAGCAAATTGAGCGACTCTACAGAAGATTTAAAGCCTAAAAAAAGAAAATTTAGATGGTTGCGTAGGATACTACGCGTCCTTTTAGGCATCCTTATATTTCTTATTCTTTTACTGCTTTTTATACGCAGCCCTTGGGGACAAAACATCATTGTAGATTATCTAATTTCTTATGTAGAAGATAAAACCGGTACTGAGGTAGAGCTAGATCGTGTGTTCATTACTTTTGATGGAAATGTACAGATAGATGGCCTATATCTAGAAGACAAATCACAAGACACATTAGTGTATTCTCGCAGTCTAGAAGCAAACATAGGATTGATGCCGCTTATAAACGGGACAGGAATCGAAATCAATGAGGTAGATTGGAGTGGACTTACCGCTCGAGTAAAAAGAGCAGATACAGTCAACGGTTTCAACTATCAGTTTTTAATGGATGCTTTTGCTATGACGCCAGATACTACAACAACTTCACAGCCTATGAATCTTACAATAGGTACTGTTGAGCTTGCTAATTTTGACATTATTTATGACGATCAAGTTGATAAAATGGATGCTGTTGCACAGTTCAAGCAGCTTTCTCTTTCTATGAATAAGATCGATCTAGATGTGATGGTGATAGATATAGAGTCGCTTGCATTAGAAGATGCCTATATTGATTATGAAAAGGATTTGGTTACCGCTTTCGCGAAAGCAGAAACAGATGCCAACCCTAATAAAGATACCAATCTGGCAGAAGCCATCACAGATGATGCAAACGATTCTCCTTTACCTTTCTTTAAAGTAGGTCAATTAACACTAGATCGTGTGGAGTTAAATTACAACTCAGAGCCTGATGGAATAGTCATAAATACCAATTTATCACACCTAGAAACAGTAATTCCTAAGGCAGATGTAGAAGACAACGATATTGAAGTAAGCTATTTCAATTTGTTTGATTCTCAGGTGGCAATTAAAATGAAAACTCCTGAAAATGCTGTGAATTCAAATACTTCTGAGCCGTTTGTTTTTGAATGGCCAGACATGAATGTAAGTCTAGACGACCTTGAATTTAGAAACAACAATTTTACATATATAGTTAATAGTAGTTTGCCTAAAAAAGGAATTTTTAATCCTGAGGCAGTTGCATTAGATCAAATAGATATAACACTTAGTGATTTTATACTTGAAGATAAGACAGCTCAGGTTACTATCTCAAATGCACGAGCGAAAGAATTTTCAGGATTACAACTGCATCAGTTAGAAGGTACGTTTAGCGTCACTGATCAACAGATGATAGCTAGCAATCTCAAAGCGCAAATAAACAATAGCGCAGTTTATGGAACTGCACAATTAGGTTATAATTCTTTAAATAAGTTTTTTAATAATCCGCAAGATGTTGCTGTCGATCTCAATGTACCCAATTTTGTTTTTGCCATGAGTGATATCTATTACTTTCAGTCATCGCTGGCTTCAAATGAATATATTAGAAAGATAAATCAACATAACTTTAGAGGTAATATCAACGCAAGCGGTACAACCTCAAATTTATTACTCAACGATCTTAAGATTAATTGGGGAAACAATACATCACTTACCGCAAAAGGTAAGTTAAATAATATTACAGATGTAGATCAACTACGTTTTAATATCACCTCGCTCAAAGCTAAGACTGATAAAAAAGCTTTGTTAGCCTTTGTAAAAGAAGAAGATTTAGGTATTAAATTACCTCAAGAAATAGTTTTAAATGCTAGTGCAAATGGTTCTGTAAGTGCTGTTACTGCTCAAGCAAATCTAGAAACAAGTTCAGGAAACATTGCAGTAGATGGTAACTTTAGTAACAATGAGAGAATCGCATTTGACACCAAGCTAAAAGCACAAGAAATCAATCTAGCTGAGTTACTAGCGATGCCTGAATTA
>CAZBCH010000370.1:0-8241 GCA_964490235.1 uncultured Flavobacteriaceae bacterium
GAAAGCGAGATTCTAATAAACTAATAGGTTGTGCCTTGTCTGCATCTTTATCATACCAGCTTTCAAAAAGCATGATGAAAATTTCTTGCGTGTACTTATAATAATCTGGCGAAGACGTTCTTACCTCACGATCCCAATCAAAACTAAAACCGATGCGGTCCATTTGTTCACGGTAACGAGCGATGTTCTCTTTAGTGGTAATTGCAGGATGTTGACCTGTTTGAATCGCATACTGCTCTGCAGGTAATCCAAAACTGTCGTAACCCATAGGATGCAAGACATTAAAGCCTTGATGACGCTTATAACGAGACACAATATCACTAGCAATATAACCTAGCGGATGACCTACGTGAAGTCCAGCACCACTAGGATATGGAAACATATCGAGTGCATAAAACTTAGGTTTGTCAGAATTATTAACCGCTTTAAAGGTTTTGTTTTCTGCCCAATGTTTTTGCCATTTTGCTTCTATTTCTTTGTGATCGTACAGTAACATAGTTTTTTCTTGTAATAATGCGCAAAAATAGGGTGTTTACAACAATGATTAAACTATTCACGTTGTAATCATTAGTAGAAGATTTACTTTGCTATTTTTGTATCTTAATTATTGTAGCTGTAAAATTTATGTCATCACAGTCCAGTTATCAAAAACGTCGTTTGTTCAGCTCCTACTTTTGGGTGGTGATTAGTTTGTTTTTGGTGTTATTTATGCTAGGTCTTCAAGGGTTTTTCTTGCTCAATAGCCAGAAACTAGCCGATTACTTCCGGGAGCAAGTACCTATGTCTATTTATTTTAAGGATACTGCTAAGGAAGTAGAAATGCGCCAGCTTGAGAAAACTTTACAAATGGCAGATTATACTAAGAATGCTGTTTTTGTAAGTAGTGAAGAAGGAGCACAGCGCACTAAAGAAGATCTAGGAGAAGATTTTATAGCAAAATTAGATGGTTTTAATCCTATTCCTAATTCTATAGATGTGCGACTGAATGCCAAATTTGTGACTGCTACAGAAATTCAACAAATTGCTGATGATCTTGCTGCAAAAGATTTTGTCCAAGAGGTAAGTTATGACAAGCCTCTAGTTTCTTTATTAAATGAAAATGTAAAACGAATCTCTTTCTGGATGTTGATCGTTTCTGGAATTTTTGTATTGATTGCTTTTTTGTTGATCAATAGTTCTATAAGATTAAGTGTTTATGCAAAAAGATTTACCATTAAAACCATGCAAATGGTAGGAGCGACCAAAGGTTTTATACGTAAACCATTTATAATGACTAGCATTAAGTTAGGTGTGATCGCAGCAATTCTAGCACTAAGTTTACTTGCGGTTGTAGTTTATTATGCAAATGGCATAGTTCCAGAATTAGAGATTTTAAAAAATTATGAAATGCTAGCGATACTATTTGTAGGTGTTTTAGTTTTTGGGATATTAATAAGTTTGATCAGTACATTTTTTGCAACGACTCGTTATTTGAACTTGAAGACGGACCAGTTGTATTATTAAAGTGAATTTGAATTTGAACTCTAATTTGAGGTCAAAGTTTAAAAGAATTAAAACTCCTTCTTTAGTTCGAAGGATTAGAATAAAAGAAAGTTGAATCATGGGAGAAAGTAAGAATAAGAGAGTAGTAGAACAGGAAAATAAGGAGAAGTTTGAAAATATTGAACCACGTTTTGAATTTGTTTTCAAGAAAAAAAATTACATCTGGATGGTAATCGGTTTAGTAGTAATTGCTTTGGGATTTGCTCTTATGGCTGGTGGTGGTAGTGAAGACCCAGCAGTATTTAATGAGGCTATTTTTTCATGGAGAAGAATACGATTAGCGCCCATGCTTGTTTTGGCTGGATTTGGTATAGAGATGTATGCCATTTTGTTAAATCCAGATAAAAAGTAAATGGAAACGTTAGACGCAATTATATTAGGAGTTATTCAAGGATTAACGGAGTTTTTACCAGTTTCTTCTAGTGGCCACATAGAGCTAGGTAAAGCTGTTTTAGGGACAGATTTAGGTAACAAAGAGGAAAACTTACTGTTTACCGTTGTCGTACATTTTGCGACTGCAATGAGTACCATAATTATTTTTAGAAAAGACATTTTAGAATTATTGAAAGGTCTTTTTTCTTTTAAATGGAATGAAGAAACTCAGTTTCTATTTAAAATAGCTTTGTCTATGATTCCTGCAGTTATTGTAGGTTTGCTTTTTGAAGAACAATTAGAAAAACTATTTGAAGGTCAAATTATTCTTGTAGGTTTTATGCTCATCATTACTGGTTTACTCTTATTTCTTGCGGGAAGAGCCAAAAGAACCGAAAAAGGTGTAAGCTGGAAGGATGCCTTGATTATAGGTGTATCGCAAGCAGTAGCCATGCTTCCAGGAATTTCAAGAAGTGGTGCAACTATTTCTACATCTGTACTATTAGGCAACGATAGGGCAAAAGCGGCTCGTTTTTCATTCTTAATGGTTGTTCCTTTAATCTTTGGTAAAATCGCCAAGGATATGCTAGATGTTGTGAAAGGCGATACAGTAATTGACAACGTTGCAACTACACCATTAATTGCTGGATTTCTTGCTGCCTTCATAGTCGGTCTCATTGCATGTACCTGGATGATTTCACTAGTGCGCAAGGCAAAACTTCATTATTTCTCATACTATTGTTTTGCAGTAGGGATCGTAGCAATTGTTGCAGGAGTATTAAATTCCTAGGTGTCATTAATGGATTAATTCCATCAGGCTAAATTTTCTAATTACTTTTGATGATCTCAAAAATCAGATCATGCAGAAGCTCTTCTCTTTATTTATTTTATGCTTAGGTTATTACTCTATAGCACAACAAAACACTGTAAAAGGAGCGTTTCTTGAGAAATGGAACAACTCTCGCGATTATATGATCGCAGTCGCAGAAGCGATGCCAGAGGAATATTATGATTACAAACCTACTGCCCAGCAAATGTCTTTCAGAGAACAGTTGATTCATATTCAAGGAAATATAACATGGCTGGATCACATGTATTTTTCTAAAATCGAATTGACAGGTGAACCAGAATATTACGAAAATTATAATAAGAAAGAATTGATACAATCACTAAAAACTACATTTAATGATGCATATAACAGCATAACTCAAACACCAGAAAGTGAATTGAAAGAAACGGTAAAGTTTTTTGCAGGACCAAAGTCCAAGCTACAAATATTGAATTTATTGCAAGATCATGTTACTCATCATCGTGGGCAACTTTTGGTTTACCTCAATTTAAAAGGAATAAAACCTCCTAAGTTTAGCGGTTGGTAAAATAGTTTTCATTTCAATCTATAAAAAACGGCTTCTAATTGTAGAAGCCGTTTTTAGTATAAAAGATCTTAGGTTAGTCCGCTTTCGCGAAAGCGAAACAATAAACATTTTCTTATTAATTTTGAAAAGCTTCGTCTTTTACAGTATTTACTTCTACCTTTTTTACTTCAAAAGCAATGTCTCTACCCATCATGTTCATACCTATATTCATAGGGAACATCACTCCGCTAGTTTCTTTATAATCACTAAACTTCATTAAGGCTGAAGTTTTTTGACCTCTCATATCTTTAGAAGCAGCTTCTTGAGCTACTAACAAGCCAGTATTAACATCGTAGAAGGTTTTCTTGTCATCAGACCATTTAATCACGTAAACTTGATTATCTCCCATCATCTCAGCACCTGCAAGGGTTGCTTTTTCAGGAGCATAAAGCTCTGGAAAATACATGGCTTCTTCCATAACCATTTGTAGGTCTTCACCAGTAAGTTCTTGGCTACCGCCCATACCACTAGCAACTGCTTTACCATCTGCATAAACTTGCTTAGATAATACATTTCCGCCCATTTTCATGGTTTGATTCCATTTGTCTCCTTTGGCACGCTTTACATCCATAATAATTTCTCCCATTGGCGCCGTAAATACAGCAAAGTAAGAAGTAGAGTTAAGGTTGCTTACAGCTTCTTTTCCTCCTATCGCTTTGATGTAATTATCAAAGACTGTTTGAGCAGTTAATCCAGCAGGAATTTCAATAGTAGAAGGACGCTCAGTTTCATTTGCATTTTTGTCGTAAAACTTGATAGGTACCGTTTTACCGTTAATTTTCATTTTCTCTAATGGCTCTAAAATATCTCCAGCTTTACCTACTAATACGATACGTAATTGGTCAGGATTAAGATATTTATTTGCTACACGCTTTACATCTTCTTTAGTTACCTTGTTGATATTTGCAATGAAATCTTTGTAGAAATCTTTGTCAAGGTCATTTTTTTCTATTGTAATCGCTCTTCTTGCAACAACGGCTTTATCTTCAGACTGCATGATAAAGTTACCTAGGTATTTTGCTTTTGCAGTGGCTAGCATTTCATCTTCTACATACTCATTTCTAATACGATTCAATTCCTTAAAAGTCTCAACAACCGCACTGTCAGTTACCTCGTTACGTACTTTTGCAGTAGCTTGAAAAGTACCCATATAATTTCTTCCGGTTCCTATGTTAGAACGAGCGCCATAAGTGTAACCATTTTTCTCTCTTAAATTCATGTTTAAGTAAGAACCAAAAGAACCACCAAATACATAATTTGCAACAAGTACTGCATGATAGTCCTCGTCACTCATTTTTAATGGAGAAAGGCTCATTACTGCTAGTTCTGTTTGTACTGCGTTAGGAACGTCTATTAAATTTATTTGAGTCTCACTTACATCTGCAAGTGAAGGCATGTTAGGCTTAGGAGCCATTCCTGCTTTCCAGTCTCCAAAGTACTTCTTAACTAATTTTTTAGCCTCTTTTTTCTCAATATCTCCTGTGATTACTAGATAACCGTTAGATGGTTTAAAATAATCGGCATAGAATTTTTTTACATCATCAAGTGTAATAGCGTTGTATGTATCTTCAGTTGCAAATTCTCCGCCTGGGTGATCCTTACCATAAACTAATGCGCTTCTCACTTTTCCTGCGATAGCCGCTGCACTGTTTTCACCAGATTTTAATCCTTCTATAGCTTGAGATCTTTCAAAATCCAATTCTTTTTGAGTAAAATTAGGTTTAAAAGCAGCCTCAGCAAACAAACCAAAAATTTCTTCTTTGTACTTAGAAAGACCACCAGCAAAACCACCGCCTACACCTACAAAGATGTTAGCTCCTAAGAAATCTACTTTCTCGTTGAATTCTTCTTTAGAAGTTTCTGTAGAACCTTTACCGATTAAAGCGCCAGTTAAAGATTGCACACCTGCTATATCACCTTCGTAAATAGGAGGATTATTTAAATCAAGATTCATATTAATAGTAGGTAACTTTTTATCAGTTACTACAAGAACTTGAAGTCCATTTTTTAATTCAAATGTATATGGTTTTCCTAATTTGATTTCTGGAGTAGGACCAGACTCAGGTATTACCGATCGATCTATTTGTGCAATAGCAGTTACTCCAGTAAGAAATAATGCCATTAAAAATATGAGTTGTTTTTTCATCTTAGTATTATTTTTTTGTGATGGTAAATTCAGTTCTTCTAGACTGCTCGTACTCTTCATCAGAGCAATTCTTGCTTTCACAATCTACTACAGGATTATCTTCTCCACGACCTACAGCTTTTATTCTATTTGCGTCGATTCCTTTTGCAATGATATAAGCTCGTACAGCATTAGCTCGTTTTTGAGATAAAGATTTATTATATGCGTCGCTACCTCTGGTATCTGTATAGGTTTCAGCAAGGATTTCCATAGACGTGTTTTTCATCATCATGCTTGCAATACGATCTAGTTCTTTACCAGCACTTTCTGTTATTTCAGCCTTGTCGTTGTCAAAGTATATTTTGTTGATTTGTAATTTGTTATCAACTACTTTAACTTCTTCCATCGCATCCTTCATCTCTTCTTCAGTAGGAGCGGTACCAGCTAGATAGTCTAGTTCTAATCGTTGATTAGGCTTTAAGTATTGATTTGCCACTCTTTTAATATCTTCACGAGTAATGCTTCGGTAAATGTCAAGCTCTTTATTAATCAAGCTTGTATCACCCATTAACATATTGTAACGAGCTAGTGACGCTGCAATTCCTTCTACTCTAGAGTTAGAGCTTACGTATTGAGCTTCAAAGTTGTTTTGTAGTTTTTGATATTCTCTTTCAGAGATCAATTCAGTCTGTAATTTTACGATCTCTTCATCCATAACTTCAGCAAGTTTACTTAAAGGAACATCACCTTTTGCAAGAGCACCCATAGTATAGGTACCATAGTCTTGATTAGACTGACCAAAGGCAAGAACCTGTAAAGCAATTTGCTCTTCATCAACCATTCTTACTTGCATTCTTGAACTAGCTCCACCGGTAAGAACTGCAGATATGTAGTCAATTACATATGCATCACGGTCTATAGATTTAGGAGTGATGTAAGAAAATATTTTAACAGGAATCTGGATGTTTGCATCATATTCTGTTGCAAATCTAGTTTCTGTAATAGGTTCTTCTACAATAACCTTACGCTCATTTCTAGGTGCTTTATTAGGAATAGGACCGAAGTAATCTTCAATCATTTTCTTAGTTTCTTTAATATCAATGTCACCAGCTACAACAAGAGTCGCGTTGTTTGGGTTATAATATTTGTCATTAAACGCTTGAAATTCATCTAGTTTTGCAGCATTTAAGTCTTCCATAGATCCTATAACACTTTGGCCATATGGATGCTTCTTAAAAAGGTGCTTATCGATTCCTGTTCTGTAGATAATAGCCCCATATGGTGCGTTATCGATACGCTGTCTTTTTTCTTCTTTTACTACCTCATTTTGAGTGTCTACACCTACTTGTTCTATTTTAGGGTGTAGCATACGCTCGCTTTCCATCCATAGACCTATTTCTAGATTATTAGAAGGAAACGTTTCATAATAATAGGTACGATCTTGAGTGGTATTTGCATTATTGCTTCCACCATTTGCACTTACTATATCAAACCATTTACCACGCTCTATGTTTTCAGTACCTTCAAATAAAAGGTGTTCAAAAAAGTGTGCAAATCCTGTCCTTCCAGGCTCTTCATCTTTTGCACCTACTTGATACATAACTGCAGTAGTAACAACTGGTGCGCTGTTCTCTTGATGCAGTATTACGTGTAAACCGTTGTCTAAATCATACTCGGTAAATTCTACCTCTTGAGAGAAGCCAGTCGCAGTTGCAAATGCAACCATAAGGCTCAATACAATTCTTTTCATTTTGATTATTTTTTAGTTTCTTATGCAGTTAGTGTCTTTTCTATATAATATGTTACATAAAATACAAAGACTTCCCAAAAATAAGCTGTCTTTTGGATTATTGCGTTAAAGTAAAATCAAATTACTTTAAAAACAGCATTATTACACGATATTAGTAAAAAACATATAATGAAAACTACACATACTATAAAATACTCTTTATTAATGGGAATAGGATTAATTATTTATTTCCTTATCATTAATTCTTTCGGGCTAGCGGCTCAAAGTTATTTAAGCTTCTTTAATGCTATCATTGTTGGTGCAGGAATATTTTTTGTAATTAGGGACGTCTACAAAAATCAATCTCAATTTAAATATATGGATGGTTTTGTCGCAGGAGTTACTTCTGGATTTATTGCAACTTTAATTTTTACCGTATTTATGGCAATTTATCTATTTGAAATTAATCCAGAATTAGCACAAGAATTAAAAACTCAAATTACCACAGCAGGAAATGGAATCGAATTTGCATTGATATTATTCATTTTCCTTTCTGGGTTTGCAACCTCGATAGTTACACCACTTGTCATACTTCCTTTATATAAAAGATCATGGAACACCAGAGATGTGAGAAGCAAACAAAAGCCGCTTAATCAGAGATAAACTCTAAGAATATTTATTTTAGTTCCGTTTTCGCGAAAGCGGAATAATTATACAAGCCTCATAAGGTAACAAACTTATGAGGTTTTTATAATGTTGAGCTATTTCCACCGGTGACGAGAAAAAGTGTGGTAACTTAAAATGAATTATTTTTATAATTTGTTGATAACTTTGCTAATTACAGGAATAGGAGTATATTTGCAGCCCGAAATTAATCACATTAATCAACAATTATGTACGCAATCGTAGAGATAGCAGGGCAACAATTCAAGATCGAGAAAGATCAAAAGTTGTTTGTACATCGTTTACAAGAGGATGAAGGTGCGTCAATTAACATTGACAAAGTTCTTCTTTTAGGAAATGGTGACAACATCACACTCGGCGCCCCAGCTATAGAA
>CAZBCH010000371.1:0-11543 GCA_964490235.1 uncultured Flavobacteriaceae bacterium
TATTCCAATTTTTAAAATTAAATGTAATTTACTCCAAATTGATTTCATCTTAATTAATTTTATAAAGGCTTTCCAACCGTTAGTTGGTGAATGTATAACAATTTGAATCAAGCATTTGCTTAAAAAGTTTTTAATTGATAGAACTGGAAAATGTTTGTCATCTATCAAGTCATTTTGTCGCAATAATATAATCTAGTAATTTGGTCAGAATATTTTTTATTCTAGCCAATTACTTTTAACGCCGACGTTTTTTAAAAATACTTGACAAGCATTGATGTTATTGCTTACTACCGTATTTACCCAAGAATCATTGTTTATATGGTGTTCTTAGTTCAGCAAATACAAACCGCATAAAAGGTCCGCAGGAATTTGCAAAGTAGATGCGAACAAGAAATTACTTATAAGTATTGTTCGAGCTGTTATTTAATTTCTTTCTTAATATTCAAAGCCAACTCTTCTAGTCTATCGTCTATTCCTTTAGATAAAATTGTGCCCTCAAAACTTGCGTTTGATAATACAGCAATACCAAAATTTGACTCTGGAAAAATCATTAGCCAATTCTGCATTCCCCAAATTCCGCCATGATGTCGATAACATGTTTCATTATCAATTTCAGCAATATTCCAATGATAGCCAATATCAAAATCATAATGAGTTTTGAAAAAATTTTTGTGGGACTCTCGAACTTCTGGGATGGAATCGTTCAAATGATATTTCATATACTTTATTAAATCTCTTGTGTTTGAGTGAATTCCCGCAATACCGCCCCAAAGATTGTTTTGATAATGTTCTTGCGGTTCCTTATCACCATTGTAACCTTGTATTAACAAATTTTGATCGGTTGTATTGAGGACAAACTTAGTGTTTGTCATTTCATTCGGTTTTAGAATATATTTCTCAATAAGATTTTGGTATGGAACTCCGTAAGTTTTTTCAAGAATGTAAGCAGTAATTTCAGGCGCTGTATTTGAATAAAGGAACTCTGTTCCAGGTTTAGAACTAATTTCTATTTGATGCAACCCATTCCAAAATGCTTTCTTGTTTTCATCAGCAGGTGGGAAATTTGGAAAACCACCAGTATGAGTAATTATATCTTTAATGGTAATTTTTTCTCCGTTATATTCAAGATTGGGATATGCATCTGGCAAATATTTCCGAATATCATCATCAAGAGATATTTTACCGTCAAGAACTGCCTTTGCAACCATTGTTCCTGTAAAAGTTTTGGTTACGGAGGCCAGTTCGTAAAGTGTAGAGTCGGTTGGTGCTTTTTTCTTGTCTGGATCTTGTACTCCAAAATGAAATGTAGATTCTTTTCCTTTATGGTAAAGTGCAATTGAAACAGAATGAATTCTGTCATCATCTAAAAACTGGGTAGCAAAATGTTCGACAATTTTCTCTGGGCTTTTATTTTTGAAGGATTTATTTCGATCGCAGCTAATTATCAAAAAAACGAAAAATCCAATAAGTACAGTTTTAAGTACGTTCTTTATCAATGTTATTTGTTTTTGCTAATTACCTATAACTAATTTATATACAATGTTTTGCGTAGTTTTCACTTCAAAAATAAGCAAATCATTATTGATTATAAAGTCTGAAAGGATTTTCGTAAATAGGCTAGAAATAATAATCAATTATATCTGTTGTTGCCACACTTTTTTTATTATTTTATTTTCCCAACTTGCTTTAAAATCAGAAGTGTAATTCCTAATAAAATTCCAATTCCTCCAAGAAGATATCCTCCAAATTTATCTTTATTTCCACGAATAAAGTATGCTTTTCCACTTTTATCAATAAATTGTACAGTTTTATTAAGTCTTAAATCTCTATTCCGTTGAAGTGGTGTTTTATCAGCGTGATAAACAGTAATTTCGTCTCCAATTTTCAGCTTATCTAATTGTTCAAATTTTGGACCAAAATCTCCTTTTTCTTTTCCAACAAATATGTCAAACACAAGAGGAAAATCGGCTATATGTATAAATCGGTGATTTCCTTTATTTCGGTAATTTATTTCTTGAAATGTTTTGTCAAAATAATCTATTTTTCCAGTCACACTTTCAAATTCAGTTTTTTCTTTGCTTCCTCGAATCGATAAGTAAACTCCAAATCCTACAATAGCAATACAAGCAATAAGAGATTTGTAAAATATTTCTTTAGGTTCTTTTTTTGTCATTTAGTTTCTGTTTTTCTCAAATGTGTGGTAACCCCATTAATCAACTCAAATATAATTTTTATCCGGTAGTAAATTTTTGTTGAAGACGTGTTTTGTAAGAGTTACCTGTAATGTGGTGAGGTGTTTGTGGTACTGTTTGCTTTCGCGAAAGCGGTACCAGAATCCTTTTCACAATGCTGTAGGCTGCTATGCTATTGCTCTTCTACTAATGATTTTCTGTAGCTTTGGGTTGCTTTATAAAGACTTTTTGATAATGACTGCAACCATTTCATATGGTTTGCGATAAGAAATGCTTCTTGAAGATGGTGCAGTGTATCGGTGTCTAGTGCGGCGTTACCTTCTTTTATTTTTTTATCTCTAGAATCAGAAAGCTCTTGATATTTATGCAATAACTTCTCTGGTGAAGAATCTTCTTCTTCTAGCAATGCAGGTTGAGCTGTTGCTGCGTTATTATTGATACTTTCATAAGCTGCTTCTAAAGTACTAGAAATAGTAGCGATAAGGTGATTGAACTCTTGTGATGCCGGAGTGGTTTTATGGTTTTTAATAAAATTACCTATAGAGGCAACTGCAGAAATCATGGTTTGATTGAGTGTCACGATCCTATAAATAAGTTGGAATTTCTTTTGTTTTGATTTAGGATCTTGAGTTAATCTTTGAAAAGCTGCATTTAAATTTGCTATGGCTAGAAATGCTTCTTTGCGTGCGACATTGTAGGCTAATTTCTCTCCTTGTGCGTCTTCATAAAATTTTTGTGTGGCGAGTAGGTAATCTTTATTTGTTTGCAATGCTTTGAGCAGTACGTCTTTTAAATTATCTGCTTCCCAAGTAGGTAGTATCAGGTAGTTTGCAATAACCGCAATGGCAGATCCTATAATGGTATCAATAACGCGGTACTGTATAACTTCAAAAGCGTCTGGATTTATAAAAGAGTAAACAAATATGATGCTTATGGTTATAAATGCCGCTGCAGATTTATAATTGCGTTGTAATAATGAAAATGCTAGAACTAGCGATACGACTGCTAGAATACCATAGATAATTTCGTTTTGTGTAACGAGAACAATTCCTATTGCAACTGTTGCGCCAATTAAGGTTCCTATGACACGATCTTTAGACCTATCTCTTGTAAGTCCATAACTAGGTCTCATGATCACCACAATGGTGAGCAGGATCCAATAGGTGTTTTGAATATCAAAGAAATAACCTATGCAGTATGCAAAAACAATGGCGATTGCAAACCGTAATGAGTGACGGAAAACTTTTGATTTAAAACTCAAATTTTGAATCAGCACGTTAAGCCGGTATTCTTGTAGGGTTAAAAACTTGCTGGAATCTTGTCTTTTTAAAGAAAGTTTTGAGGCTTCTTTTACGTTCTCCATCGCTTGCCTTATGGCTTTAATTTCTTGTATAAGTTGCTCTTGATAATCGTATAGATTCTTAAGCAGTAAGGCTCCTTCCCTAGCCTCTGGCAATTTAATGGTGTTGATATAGTCTGCTATTGTTTCTTCGGCAGTAGACAATGCTTTTGTTAATGAATCATCGTTTGGAATTTTATCCTTTTGGATTAATAATTCTGATAATAAGATCAAACGATCACCCATTTTTTTATTAAGCTTTTTTGCCGCTTTAAGATACTTTTTCTGGTCTCCAAAAACTTTATCTAATGTTTTATAATCCAGTCTAGTTGCTTCTATCAATTCAAAAATCTGAACAGTAGATAGAAAAATGAGCAGCTGTTTTTCTTCATATCTAGAGCGTCCTGATCGTTTGCGCTCTGAATAAATGATCTCGCGTAGTGTCTCGTGTTTATCGTTTATTTGATTTTGAAGATTAAGAATCTCTTCAAAACGCTCGTCACGAGTGGATTTTTTAGTCAGTAACTTGGCCCTTAACTTTAAATATTTTCCTACCAGTAATAGCGCATCAGAAAGCAGCTGATTTTGATCTTTTTTAGGAGCTAATTTTCTAAAAACGTAAGAAACAAGAAGGTACCAAATTCCACCTAATCCCATTAATGCAACTTGTATGATTATTTCTTCTGGGGTTTCTTTATTTACTGCAAAGGCAATCACCATCGCTAGCAATCCTGAAAGTGATACTAAGGAAGCCCTAAAGCCATAAACAGAAATAAGAGAAACTATAAAAGATATAAGCGCTAGAACAACAAGTAATAAGGGTAAAATAGGCTTTGAGAATAAAATAATCAAAGTTATAAGCATGGTAAGCCCTATACTTATTAAAATGGCATTTACCTTGCGCTTTACACTTCCTGGAATATCACCTGGTGCATTTAAAAAAGCTCCTACAGTAAATGCAGGTGCATATTGCACATAACCTATCAAATACAATAAACCGAAAGGTAGAACGATACTTATACCTAAACGTACACCTCGATCAAAGTCAGAACTTTTTAAGAATAGCTCTAGTGTTTTAAATAAATTTTTCAAGAGTGTGAGGTAATTAGGTCTAGTTTTAAATAATAGGGCATGGAACTTTTACAAAAGTTCCTTTTATTGATAGCAACTGGTGTCAAAGATAATTTTATAATTAGTCTACAATTAGCACTTTAACACTTTACGTATCTTCTTAGACCTTAATTACATGCATTACTGACAAATAAATTGTTTTTTATGATAAATTTTAACAATGAGATAGGAATGCGATAAGATTTTACAAATCTATTTTATCAAATTAATGAAAATCATTAGTGATTGATTTCCTTCCTATTGATTTTGAAAATCCATAGCTAGAAAATGTTCCTAGGAAATCAAGTTTTACGTGCGCAGGATTTTTTCCATTTTACGACCTTTAGCTAGTTCGTCATAGAGTTTATCTAGGTACCTGCATTTTCTATACAGTTCAAATTCGTCTGGTATCTCTTCTATACGATAACCACAAATAACTCCTTTTATAAGATGCGCGTTAGGATTTATGGTCGCTTGATCAAAAAAACTTTCAAAGGTTGCTTTTTGACCTATCAATTCTTGAATTTTTTCTTCATCAAATCCGGTCAACCAGGTTATGACTTGATGAAATTCTTCCTTAGTCCGTCCGTTTTTTTCTAATCTAGCAATGTAGTGTGGATACACAGATGCAAAAGTCATTTTTGCGATCTTATCGTTTTTTTCAGCAGTAACTTTCATGCGAAGTGTTTTTTGTGGCAATTGTGTCAGATAAATTTACAGATTTTTCCTGAATTCAATGTTCAAAATGCAGTGAATTAGTACAGGTCTCGCTTTCGCGAAAGCGGTATCTCAACATTTAATCATATCATTATTAAGCCTCGTGAATTGAACCTAGATTAATGAATAAAACATCTCAGATTTAACCAGTACTTTTGCCACATGAGAAAAACGGTGGCAATCATAGGTGGTGGACCTTCGGCTTTTATGCTGGCAGCGTTCTTAGATCCAGAAAAGTTTGCTGTTACTATTTATGAAAAGAATAAAACCGCTGGACGTAAATTTCTAGTTGCAGGTAAAGGTGGATTTAATCTCACCCATTCTGAGTCTATAGAACCATTGATTAAAAAGTACACGCCTAGTGATTTTGTCGCTGCTCCACTACTCCATTTTACCAATACAGATTTCAGGACTTGGCTCGATCAAATTGGAATTTCTACTTACGTGGGAAGTAGTAAACGTGTTTATCCTGTTAAAGGAATTAAACCCATTGAAGTGCTTAATGCGATTCTTCAATACCTCGAGAAACGTGGTGTAAAAATCAAATACAGACATACTTTTCAAGGTTGGGATCATGATGATAATCCCATTATAAATGAAAAATCGATAGCAGCAGATTATGTGGTTTTTTGCCTTGGTGGCGCCAGCTGGAAAGTGACAGGTTCTACCGGTAATTGGCTAGAAACTTTTTCAGATAACAATATTTCAACTGTAGTTTTTAAAGCTTCTAATTGTGCGTATCGCGTTAACTGGATAAGTGATTATATTAATAAACACGAGGGAAGTCCTTTAAAAAACATTGCTATTTCTTGTAACGATCATATTCAAAAAGGTGAAGCTGTCATCACTAAACTAGGATTAGAAGGTAATGCCATTTATGGATTGAGCCCACAAATTAGAGCACAACTAGATACGGATTCAACAGCTCAAGTTTACATCGATTTAAAACCTATGCTTAGTATAGAAAAAGTAGTTGAAAAATTAGAAAATTCTATCTACAGCAATACCACACGCATATTAAAGAAAGAACTGAAATTAAGTCTTGCGCAAGTAGATTTAGTTAAATTTTATCTGAATAAAGAAGACTTTTTAAATACGGACACCTTAGCCCAGTTCATTAAAAATTTCCCATTGCAAATAACCGATTCTAGTGCAATCGATAAAGCAATTTCAACTGTAGGTGGTATTTCAAGAAATGCGGTTACCGATAAATTTGAACTTAAAAACAAACCCAACCAATTTTGCATAGGAGAAATGCTGGACTGGGACGCTCCTACGGGAGGATATTTATTACAAGCTTGCATGAGCATGGGAGTATATCTGGCAAACGTTTTAAATAAAAAAGCAAATAATTTCAAAACGGTTTGATCACATGAGTTCTACTACATTTAAAATCCATCTTATTTATAAACCAATTACATTTTAAAAACGTTTTGGGTTCATTTTCTACAATTTACTTTAGTACGTTATCTTCGCTACTTCATAGATATAACTTAAGCTTTTCTTGAAAAAACAATTCCTCATATTGATCACACTACTGCTACTCTTTTTTGTTGCAGATGTCTGTCTAGGTACTGTTTTTATAAAGCCGCATCAGGTTTGGGATGCACTCTTAGGACTTAAAAATCCAGAAACCAGTACAACAGTGAGTTATATCATTACAGATTTAAGATTACCTAGGGCCATGATGGCCGTTTTTACCGGTGCTGGTCTAGCCATTGCAGGATTACTCATGCAAACGCTCTTTAGGAATCCACTGGCGGGACCATTTGTTTTAGGAATTTCTAGTGGTGCAGGTTTAGGTGTTGGACTAGTTATAATGGGTGCAACCGCTTTAGGTATAAGTGCGATCTCTGGAGTAGGTATTATCGCAGCAAGCGTTATAGGTAGTATCGCTGTATTATTACTTATCATTCTCATGTCGCTGCGCATTAAAGATACAATGGGCTTACTTATCGTCGGTTTAATGGTAGGAAGTTTAAGTAGTGCTGTGGTAGGAATACTTAGTTATTTTTCTAGTAGTGAAGAGCTAAAACGTTATGTATTCTGGTCTCTAGGAAGTTTAGGAAACATTAATTGGGATGATTTATGGGTCATTAGTTTACTATTTTTGGCGGCTATGGCATTGCTTTTATGGATCATCAAGCCATTGAATGCGTTACTATTAGGCGAGAGTTATGCCGTAAGTCTAGGAATCAACATAAAAAAAACGCGCTGGATCATAATTATCATTACTAGTATTCTAGCTGGTAGCATCACAGCTTTTGCTGGGCCTATTGCCTTTATAGGACTTGCTGTACCACATTTAGCACGACTTATATTGCCTACTGTAAATCATAAAATTCTCATTCCTACAGCCGTATTATTAGGTGCCACGCTCCTACTCTTTTGTGATATTGTTTCACAATTGCCATTTTCAAATTATTCTTTACCCATTAATGCAGTAACATCATTGCTAGGTGCACCACTTATTATATGGTTGATCATGCGCAAACGTAATCTTCATTTCTAATGATCCAACTCAAAAACATACAGGTAGGTTATGGTCATTGTGTGGTGGCGCAGTTTGCTGGTGATATCGCTTTCGCGAAAGCGAAACTTATAGCACTTATAGGAACTAATGGATCTGGCAAATCGACGTTTTTAAGAGCGATTGCTAGCGGTAAACACCTGATTAATGGAAACATCAAGATCAATGACAAAAAATGGCAAGAAATTGCACCTGGTGATCGGTCCAAACTCATATCTATCGTGCTCACAGAAAGGTCCTTCAGTTACTTTCTTACGGTGCGTGAACTTCTTGAACTAAGCCGTGCACCTTATACCAATTACATCGGTAAACTAGCTGCAAAAGATCATGAAATCATAAATGAGGTGCTAGAAAAATTTGATTTATTATCATTACACAACCGTAAAGCAGGAACTTTGAGTGATGGACAGCTGCAACGTGTATTAATCGCACGCGCCATAGTACAAGACACTGATTATATACTTATGGATGAGCCCACTAGCCATCTAGACATCAATCATAAAGCAGATTTATTACTACAACTCAAAGAATACTGTCACGAGAATAAAAAAACCATTCTCTTTGCAACACATGAACTGCAGCTAGCTCTATCTCTTTGTGATGAAATAGTAAGTATTCATAAGGGAAGTATTGTTCATCAATCTATTACTCAATTTAACGATAGCCAGCTTTTACAAGAAATATTTCCTTCTAAAAATCTGAATTTCAAAAATGGAACTATAGGTTTTGATTTTTGAATGGGTAAGGTTGTTGTCTATGGTTAGCTGGTTGGTTAAGCATTAAAATTAACAAATAAATCACGGATAGAAAATCCTCGCAGATTTTCGTAAGCAGGCTTGTACCAGGCAATTAATTTTATATGGTGTTGTGTATTGCCTTTATTTCCATTTTTATTTTTTCAGTTGTCCAATCTATTGAATAGTCAAAGTCAATTTTAGACGTGATTTTTGGATTATTAATTAATTCCGCAATCTTTTCATTCTGATTTATTGTCGAATTGAATTTTTCTATTATTTGCTCACTTGCACTTTCATTTCCACATTCCGAAATCAGTTTATCAATATTTTGTAATTCCAAAATCCATAATCGGCTTATTTTAATTCCAGATTCAGTTAATAATTCAGTTAGAGATTCAAATTGCTCACCAGTTTTTGGATATCCAGTAATTAAAATGTCCTTTTCAATTCCAGTAAGATTCTCTACTATCATTTCTGTTATCAATTTAGTAGGAACTAATTTTCCAGCTTGTAAATGTTCGTTGATATTTCTTGCTAAATCAGATGAGGATTGATTTCGTAATTTATCTAAAAACAAGTCTCGAATTGAAATTTCAGTCAAATCAAATGTGTCAATAAGGATTTTTTCAAACATCTTTTGAGAAGAAAAAGTAGTTGATGTTATTAGATGACACTGTTTCATTATTTGTGCATAACGGCTCTGCTTATTACAAGTAGGTGGTTAAGATAAAAGTAACTTTACCTTAAAAGATAGGTAAGATATTGGTCAAAATACCATAATTTAATACGAATGAGCTAAGTTACATATGGATTGTTGACAAAAGTTAATGTTTCACTACTTTCCTTGTAAAATATTGGTTTTTAATTAAAAACTTTAAATAATAAACTCCAGAACAAAAATTTTCTAAATTAATCCTGCCTTGATGGGCTTTTATAGGAAATGACTTTAACTCTTGACCTACATTATTAAAAATTTGAGCTTTTGTAATTTCATCATTGCTACTAACGTTTATAATGCCTATTGTTGGATTTGGAAAAAGGCTCAATTGAACTTTATTCATAGTTAGATCTTGCTCAATACCTAAAAGATTATTCGTAAGATAAAATAATCCTCTTTTCTTAGTCATAAAAATGACTCCACCATTATAAAATTCAAAGTCTAAAATAGCTCCTACATCTTCACCGTTTATATTTTCTTGATATACAATATTCCAGCTATCACCTGCATTTGTAGATTTTAAAAAGTAAATTGTATCATTAATTCCGTTGATGCCTCCAGACGCATATACCACATTATTATCATTTGCATCAAACTTTATTTGGTATATGTACAAATAGGGCGTTAAATTTTGAGTAGTCCAAGTCGCTCCACTATCAGCAGATTTTGCAATTCGTCCTTCACCGCCAATAATATAGATGTCTTCATTTGTAGGATGAAAAGCTAAAACATGGGTGCAATTATTAAATACGGAGTTTATATTGTTCCAAGAATTTCCTCCATCAAACGAAGAATAAACATACGAGGTATAGAAGCCATTTTCGCCTGTACTGAATAACTTCTGACTGTTGACCGGATGAAAATCTACAAATCTGTACTGGTATTCTGGTGAATAATTACTCAAAAGTGTCCACGTACGTCCTTTATCTAATGACATAGAAATACCATAACTGTGAGATACCAATACTTTATCAAAACTAGTGGAATTATGGGCTATTTGATGTATAGAGTTGTTTAAACCTGGATAGATGAAATGTGAGTTATTTCTAAAAACATGCGACAAACCGGCATTATTTGAGTAGACAATTAGACTATCATTTATTTTATTCGTTATTCCAATAATTTCATCATTGTTTTTAACAAAATCGCTTATCGGTATACCATTAAATGCATAGCTATTCCATAAAGTGTCGGACATAGTCCTAAGGTGCTTTCTATAAATGCCATCTTTAGTGGGAACATAAATCATATTATCTATGATTTGAAATTTTGGCCAGTAGTTACCATTTATCGCAGCTTGTTGAGGAGCATCAATGTTTGCAATTTCTTGCAAACCTATATAGGTTGATTGTCCTTGTAAATTGAATGCCAAAAAAAACAAGATAATAGATATAAATTTCATTTTTCCGATTTTATCAACAATCTGATCTAAAAGTAGTTGTATGGTTTAAGCAACTAATTTATTAAATACAGAAGAAATATAAAATCCGTGTGGATTTTGATAAGTAATTAAGAAAAAGCAATAATTTAAAAAACATTATTAGGTGCTGTAATGGCCTATTTTAATTCGTCCATCCATTTTTCTAGCAAATCATGATCGGTTAACTCTGTGCCTATTAATTCTTTTTTATAATCCAAATCGACATTGAATTTATTATTCTTCAGATTATATGAGATCTTAATACGCGTAGGCATTTCTCTTTGTTGAGCTTCATATTCATTATCAATATCAAACAAATGATCTGCTAATATTGTCAAAACTTTTCTTTGCCCTTGATGACTTGTATCACATTTAAGTTTCACATAATTATTTAATTCATGTGCCTTTACAATTTTAGAGTCAATGCGATAAAACCACGTTGGAAACAAGCCTTCCTCCGTTGAGCAAAATATGTATATATCATCTATTTCATCATCATTCCAATTAGAATATTCATAACATGCTTCGAGCATCGATTTGATATGATCATCGATTAAAGAGTCAATTATTGTTTCAAGCTTTAATTGTTTGCTCTTATTCTTTTTCTTAAATGGATTCCACATGTGTTATTTGGGTCAGATTATTGGACTTTAACAGTCATGTATAACATCAATTATGGGATTAAAGATAACGGTTTTCAGCTTCCACAGGTTTTAGCATTCCCGAGTGGATTCGGACGCAGTCAAATCTGCCGTAATTGCGGTTATACATTGTTGTAAA
>CAZBCH010000372.1:0-2128 GCA_964490235.1 uncultured Flavobacteriaceae bacterium
TGTTGTTTCGCTTTCGCGAAAGCGAGATCATTTAAATCACCACTTAAGAACTGAAAATCTATGTTATATCTAGTCGTAAATGCCTTAATCTGATTAGGGTTCATAAATTTAGTAGTATGGCAATAGAAAAACGACTTTTTAGTTTCTTGTTTTACTGATTTGTTTTGAATATTATCAAAAGATGCTGAGGCTAATAATACAGATTGCTCCTTTTTAGAAACAACAGCATCGTATTCTAATTTACAGTAATTGCTATCACAAAACGAAGCTCGGTAATGAATATTGGGCTTGTTACTTTTTGCTAATAGATCTAACTTATAGATGGAACCTTTTTTAGGCTTTCTATCTACCATAATTTTAAGAGGTGATTTGTGTTTTTCAAATTGATCTAAATAGATAATTTGATGAATAGTTTTGTATTCTGGAAATTCAGAAGTTTCTATAATGATCGTCGGAAAAGGAACACCTACCACATATTCATGTTTACCGTTAACAGTAATGCTGTTTGTTTTTTGATCAATGATCACATCCATATCTTTAAGAACATGACCATCTCGAGGTAAATAAGAGAAGTGAAAAACAGCAAATTCTTTTACATCAAAATGCAACTCAAAAGAAAAGGCACCTGAAGAAGATGCCTGACCTTGAACGTTCCATGAGTAGAAAAAGAGTGCTGATATAAGAAATAGGTATTTCACTTATCTATTTTAAATATGGTTCCTGATTTAGTTGATAAAATAGATCGATTTACTTCTATACAAACACATTTTTTCAGTGTTTAATCCCAGGTATATTCTTTTGAGCTAGATTGTTTTTTAATCGCTTGAAACATGGCAGACTCTAAAACGTTAGACTCACTTAGTGATTGTTTTTTAATATAGCTATCTCTCTTTTTATTAAGTTCTTGAATCTTGTTCTGTATTGAAGTACGTTCTTGTTTTTTTGCTTTCGCGAAAGCGGTGATCTCCTCCTTACTTTTATTGCGTAAACTATCTGGTAATGTGGCTAGATTCTCTGATTTGAAAAAGCCTTCTCTCGCTTCATCATCTTCCATAGCATCTACAAGATCCCAGGTAGAGTTGCGGTAATTTGAAGAAGATTTTGCAACACTGCGTTTTACATTTGCCTGAATAGATGTTTCTTGAACCATTTCATCCATTTGTACTTGAGCCATTTTTTTATCTTCACCTTGACGACCGTAATACACATAAGTATTATTCAGTTTCTTATTCCATTGCAAGATCTCATCGTCATATGGTGTAGAAACGTAGGTCGATTTTTGATTGTGATCTAGGTTCATGTATTCACCTTTACCTAGAACCGCTCCTTCTTTCCAGCGCAATTGCGTTCCTGTATTCCAGTCTCCGCAGAAAATGGTGTTTACAGTGACGCCTTTTTCTATAGCTTGTGAGATACTTGAAGAAAAAGGTACAGAACCTTGATTAAAACCTTCGTTACCTGCTATAAAAATCATTTTTAAATCGTTTTTTCCATCTTTCCATTCTAAATGTTTTAATGACTTATCTATAACGGTACCACAGTATTCTTCTCCACCACTCGTTCTTAAACTGAATAGCTCTTTACTGATCAAGTCCAAGTCTGTTGAAAAGGAAAGTACCTCACGCACAAAACCACAGTTTGCGCTTAGACGACTATTACCATATTCATAAAGAGCAATTTCTAGCAATGCTTGTTGATCGTTGCATCGGGCACTTGACATTTTATTTACAATGTCCCATAATTGGGTTTTGGCTTGATCGATAAGTCCGTCCATACTATTGCTGGTGTCCAGTAATAAAGCAATTTGTATAGTTGCAGGTTTTTTGTTTTCGACAACTACGGGCGCTTCAATGATTTCATTACTTGATGCGATTTGGTTTTCCTGAATATTTCCTTTGCAAGAAAGAAATGCTGCAATGCTCAATGATAGAGCAAGTGTTTTTAGATTTTTCATGATTTTGTTTTTTATAGCCTCTCTCCTGTCTCTCCAAAGGAGAGATGATTAGTTGATGGATAAAAATTAGTGTTCCTTTAAATGTTTAATTTCAAACCCTGCTTTAATCTCTTTACGAAGCCTTCAAATTTAAATTCGACTTCGAGTTCAGATTCAACTTCAGGTTCTCTAGTT
>CAZBCH010000373.1:0-2254 GCA_964490235.1 uncultured Flavobacteriaceae bacterium
CTATAGGATCACTGTCTCCAAATAGGCTTTTTGCCACCTCATACCCTAAAACAGTAACCGGACTACCGTTATTTGATTCTGCTCCATTAAAAAAGCGGCCGTCCTCAAGTTTTAGGTTTTCGATATCATAATAACTATCTGTTCCAGGTATGATGCTCACGTTAGTCGCGGTGTTATCTTCAAATTTTATATTTTCTGGAGCAGAAAAAATCGTGTAAGTAATCACATCAATATCTTCCATACTGCTTTCCAGCATTTGATACTCATCGTAAGAAATATTAGGAAAATTCTCGTATTGGTAAGGCTCTAATTCTGTAGGGGCAAAAGATTGTCTAGTCACGTAGATAGTAGAAATATCTAGCGAACTCAGTCCATCCTTAAATTCTCTTTCTAATGAGTCAACAGCAGCAAGAATACTTATAATCGCAAAAATCCCGATAGTAACGCCCAATAATGATAGAAATGTACGCAGCAAATTCGTGCGCAAGGCATTCAATGCAAAAAAGAAACTTTCCTTTAAAACTCTTAGATAAATGAGCATGGATTGGATTTTAATTTTTCAGCTAGTTAAAATAGACTTTCTCATTGGACAAAATAATCGTTGAAATGTTACAATAAAAATGGTTTATTGTTACGCTTTCGCGAAAGCGGACTCTCAACCATCCTAAAACCGTATTTCCTATCTTATATTTGTAAATTAAATGTAACACTTTTGGAAGATAATTTTAAACTAACGAGTTCTTTTGATTTAAAGGAGTCAATGGAGACTAAATGGCAAGCGCCTTCTAATATTGCACTAGTTAAATATTGGGGTAAATATGGAATGCAAATGCCGGCAAATCCTTCTTTAAGTTTTACGTTAAATGAATGTAGAACGATTACTAAAGTAAACGCAAGAACCGGTGATCATGGTTTTTCCATAAGTTATGATGGTGCAGAAAAACCTGAGTTTGCTCCTAAAGTCAAGGCTTACTTTGAGCGCATTCAAGAGTATTGTCCTTGGATTTCAAATTACTATTTTGAAATAGATACACACAATACTTTCCCGCACAGTTCTGGTATCGCAAGTAGTGCGAGTAGTATGGCAGCATTGAGTGCATGTATGATGGATTTTGAAGCGCAACTTACAGATCAAGAGTTAGATTATCATAAAATGTCTTTTCTAGCACGTTTAGGATCTGGAAGTGCCTGCCGTAGTTTGAAAGGTGAAGCGGTACAATGGGGTGAACATAAAAATACTGCTGACGGTTCAAATTATTACGGAGTTGATAAGAGTGAGCTATTGCATCCTATTTTTCAAGACTATCAAGACACTATTCTATTAGTGGATAAAGGAGAGAAAGTTGTAAGCTCTACAGTAGGTCATGATTTAATGAACGACCACGCCTATGCTACGCGCAGATTTGATCAGGCTCATGAAAATCTAGCTGCTCTTAAAACAGCTTTAATAGAAGGAGATCTCGATACTTTTATTAAGATCACAGAAAGCGAGGCGCTTACATTGCACGCGATGATGATGACCTCTCATCCTTATTTTATTTTAATGAAACCTAATACGCTCTCTATAATAGAGGCTATATGGGCTTTTAGAAAGGAAACAGATATACCAGTTTGTTTTACACTAGATGCAGGAGCAAACGTTCATATGTTATATCCTAAAAGACATAAAAAAAGCGTCGATAAGCTGATTAACAACAAATTGGCGCAATATTGTCAAAACTCTCATTATATTTGTGATGAAATAGGCACAGGTGCAACAAAGGTGCAAACCTCTTAAATATGAAAGGACCATTATTTTATTCTAAGATTTTACTTTTTGGGGAATACGGTATTATTAAAGACTCTAAAGGTCTTTCTATACCTTACAATTTTTATAAAGGAGCCCTTAAAATTAGCACAGATCTATCAGATCAAGCCGCGCAATCTAATAAGAATTTAGAGCGACTAGCCACTCATATAGAGAAATTACAAGAGACAGATCAAGATTTTCCGAGATTTGATATCGAGAGTTTAAAGACTGATATTGATGCAGGAATGTATTTTGATTCTAGTATACCTCAAGGTTATGGTGTAGGTAGTAGTGGTGCATTAGTAGCTGCTATTTATGATAAATACGCTATTGATAAAATCACGGTTTTAGAAAATCTTACAAGAGAAAAATTACTCGTTTTAAAAGATATCTTCGGTAAAATGGAGAGCTTTTTTCACGGCAAGAGTTCAGGATTAGATCCGCTTAATTCTTATTTGAGTTTAC
>CAZBCH010000374.1:0-14191 GCA_964490235.1 uncultured Flavobacteriaceae bacterium
TACAACAGCCAATTGTACGGTAATTAATAGAATGGATAAAACACCTTCGTCTTTAAAATCGTTTTATAAAAAAGCAGATTTAAGAGAAGAAATGCTGCCTCTTGCTGGTTTTGATGTTATTTTCTTTCGAGCAAATCCACCTTTAGACCCTTTAATGCTAAACTTTTTAGATTCAGTAAAAGATGATGTTTTTATCGTAAACGATATTCAAGGATTGCGAGAAGCTAATAATAAGCTATATACTGCTTGTTTTGATGACCCCAATAATGAAATCATACCAGCTACACATGTTTCTAAAAACAAACAATATTTAAAGAGTGTCATAAAAGAGAATCCTCGCGATAAAATGATTATGAAACCTTTAAATGGTTATGGCGGTAGTGGTGTTATAATGATAGAAAAAAGCGCGATGGGAAATGTCAACTCATTACTTGACTTTTATATAGATAATAAAGATGGTACTACAAACTATGTAATTTTACAAGATTATATAGAAGGTGCAGATAAAGGTGACTCTCGCATATTGTTACTGAATGGTGAACCTATAGGTGCTGTAAGGCGTGTGCCCGGTGATGAAGATCATAGATCTAACATTAGTGCTGGTGGCACTTTCCAACGTCACCAACTTACTAAAGCCGAGAAAAATTTATGTAAAAAAATAGGACCCAAGTTAATTAAGGACGGCCTTTATTTTGTGGGTATAGATGTGATAAATGGAATGCTTGTAGAGGTAAATGTGATGTCGCCAGGTGGAATTGTTCAGATAAACAAAGCATCCAAAGTAAAAATACAAGCAAAAATTATCGACTATTTTGAAAATGTGGTTCAAGATCGTATTAAATCTTTAGAACGTCGCAACAAACTTAAAAGTACTATTGTAGATGCTTAAACTTTCTATTTTACAAATAATTGAGCGCATAGAAAGAGAAGAGACTTTTCATGCGGTGGTAGAGGATTACTCTTTTTCTATAAAAATAGATGATTATGTACCCTATGCTTGTGCCGCTATTCATGATGGTCATCATTTTTCTAATGACTTATGGGATAATTGTTTACATACTGAATATGAGCGATGGTATGAAGAAGATCCTTGTACAGGGCAAATGATCTCTGGTTTACCTATTACATTAATAGCTCATGACAGTAGATTTGAGTACGACCTTAATAGACATCCTCAGGCAGCAATCTATGATACCGCATGGGGCAAAAAATTATGGAAAGTGCCGTTGTCACAAAAACAGAAGGACAGAGCTCTTAATAAACATGAAAATTTCTATAAAGTTGTACTTACCTTATCGGTAAAGTTAGAAGAACTCTTCGGTAGTTGTGTTTTTTACGACCTGCACTCCTATAACTGGAAACGCTGGGATAGAAAGGTTCCTGTTTTTAATCTAGGTACATCAAATGTGGATCAAGAAAAATATAGTGTAGCCATTAAACAATGGCAGGAAATTCTTGATGATATGCCATTACCTATAGAAGAAAAGGTCACTTGTTCCATAAATGATGTTTTTCAAGGAAATGGTTATTTCTTAAAATATGTTACGTCTAATTCACTAAATACTCTTGTCTTAGCTACCGAAATTTCTAAGATATATTGTGATGAATCATCAGGTAAAATTTTTCCTGAAGTGGTACACTCTGTGCAAGATTTATTCCGTTATTATATCAAAGCTCATGCACATCGTTTCTATGACCGACATGATGCATAAAACTCTTACAAATATAGACCTTAGGATGTATCAAGATATTCTAGATATAGATGCAAATATTCATAGAATCGTAAAGAATCTAGAGTTACTGGCATATATAAATCCGTTGAATATTAGTCAAGAACGTAAAGAATTCTTCAAATCAAAATATACTCATGAGCCAAAATTTAAGTATCGTAAACTTAAATTTAAGCCCTATAAATTGCATCGTATGTTCTTTAGCCAGCGGTTAGAGCGCATTGAAGATAGCGATATACGATCCTTATATAAGGATATTATTTACACGTACAGCGGTTTAGTTCAATGTATAGAGACTATAAGTGAGCCTAGTAGCAAGTTTTATTATAATAGCCTGCGATTTTTTGGTACACCTACAGAAAAGATGGTGGAAAATGCAAAATTCATCCTTCATTTTCAAGACGAAGAATTAAAAGAGGAAAATCACAACTCTATATTAAGCACAGAACAGGCTGAAGCTTTTTTTAAGAATTATAGAGAACAGTACAACTTTGACTTTTGTATTAAAACAAGCAGTGCGATGAGTGCCGCTGCGATGGTTTCAAATAATGATCGATCTTTAATTCTTAAAAAAGGACATCTGTACTCTCAACATGAACTCAACGTTCTTGCGCATCATGAAATAGGAGTTCATCTAGTGACCACATTTAATGCCATAGATCAACCATTAAAAATTTTTAGCAACGGATTTCCAAATAATGTAGAAACTCAGGAAGGTCTTGCTGTGATGTCTGAATATATGAGTGGTAATCTTACCTTAAATCGTTTAAAAGAACTTGCATATCGTGTCATTGCAACTGATTCATTAATAAAAGGGTATTCCTTTGCAGACACCTTTGACTTAATATATAGTCAGTATAAACTGGATAGAGAACGTGCTTTTAACATCACTTTACGTACACATCGAGGCGGCGGTTTTACAAAAGACGCCTTATACCTTTCTGGACTTAAAAAAATCTATGATTTGCATAAATCAAACACTAATTTTGATAATATGTTGTTGGGTAAATGTTCCTTAGAATATAATGATGTGATCGAAAAAATGAAAGGATTAAAGCTTGTACAATCTGCTTCACATCATGCTAAAAGTTTTGATATTCAGATTAATAATAATCCGACTATAGATTTCATTCTTAGTCATTTAAAATAAGGTTTATTCTATTGTTTTAACGCTTTCGCGAAAGCGTCATTAAAAAAAGCTTTTAGATATCTTTTAATCATTTTGTCTTAAAAAACTTCTGTGAAGATTGTATTCCACTAGAGCTCAAGCTTTCTAAAATGTACAATCCATTAGAAAGCTTTGATATATCTATAGAATTTCTACCTTGTTTAAGGTCTCCTGATTTCAATAACTTTCCACTTAAGTCAAATAATGAAAAAGTTACACTTTCCAAGGAGTTAACTGACAAGCTTTCTATTGCTGGATTAGGAAATATAATCAGCATATTATCAGGTTTTTGAGTATCAGTAGATAACGGTATAACAACCGTAGTAGAATATGTATTAGTTGTAATCGGCTGATTGTAGTCAAAATAAATGTTTGCGGTCGCTTCTAAATCGTCTCCTACTATCGCTGTACTTTTTGATTTAATTTTATAGTAAATCCACCCATGACTATTGGGTTCATCTGTGGTGCTATCAGCTAGATTAATATTATTGAAATAGTAAGTAAGCTCGTTTCCATTGACCAGTGAAGTAGTGTATGTGTGAGATGCTGTTAGTGGTTGAAAAGTACTCCAGTCTAGATCTTGATCTAATATTGTTTTTACAGTAATGTTAACTGCAGATGCTGTACCAGTGTTTTGAAAACGGATTCTGTAGGTTAAATCATCTCCTACTTGTGATGGACTGATTTGATTACCTTCTACGCATAAAACATCGTTAGGATCATAAGCGTTAACTACAGGTTGGTTTAATTCAATAGAATTATTTGAGGAATTAACATCCAGCACAGCAGAGATATCGCCTGTAAAATTTAATACTTCTCCAGAATTTACTGTAGGTGGTGTAAAAATATTGAATGATAAACTTATATTTCTTATTTCTAATGGTGTTAGGTTACTGTAATTCCACGTAATTGAGTTTCCATTGACACTATTTGGCGTAACAGAAGAAGAAAGAAAGGTCATCTTAGTTGCATCAAAGTTTAGAACAATAGACTCAGTACCTGTTGTAATATCGCCATTATTTGTATAAATAAGATCATAATCTGAATTGAATCCTGGTCTTGCTAGCGTACGACTGATTAATTGAGCACTTACATCTGTACCATTCAAATTACTTGAAAGACAAAAATCATTATTCAAATAGGAGTTTGTGTTAGCATTAATTGTTAGGTTTATTGACACTGGAGAAGAACTTATATTTCCATTATTCAATGGCTCGACTCTAAAATTTCCCGTAGTATTTGGCAGTAAGAAAGTAAAATTACCATTTACTGTAGAAGTAAATGAACTTGAATTATCTCCTAAATTAGTAATTTTCATAGGGAAATTATTCAACATGTTTGGATTAGAGCAACTTGATGCATTAATGGTACCACTAACTATTTTTGGATTGTGAAGTCCTAAACTAGCACCAGCTAAGAAAAACTGACTGCTAGGGATTGTAATCCTAAGCTGGTAATTACCGGTATTGATATTTGAAAAAATTAAATTACTCTTTTTAGGATTGGGCCAGTCAGTACATGTTCCAGATATTGTAGTTACTGTAGTTGCACCAATTGCAGATGCATTAGAATCAATCAATTCAAATACAGCGTTATTTCCAGTAAAAATAAGTCCATATTCTAATTCTAATTCATAGAAACCGCTGGTCCCAATGCTAAATATAGGTGAAGTGATGGTAGTATTAGGATTTCCTAAATTATCAACAAACATCGCTTTACATCCACCATTAAACCATGTTGCAGTAACAGTATTAGGTTGAATTGTCCAATCGTTAACATCTGAGGCAGTAGCAAATGTGCTTGAAGGTATAGGAACACTCTGACTTCTTACACATTGAGCAAACAATATACTTATAATACAACATAGGATTAGGGTAGTTCTCATAACCATCTATATTTAAATGAATTAAACTGAATACCCAAATGTAGCTTTTAACTTTTGATCACTCCATTGACAAATCTTTAATGGTAGACTTGAATAGATCACTATTGATTTTCAAACTATAAACAGTTGATTATCAATTTTAAATTTTATGCAATATTTAATTCCATCTATTGTTTTTTACTCATAACAACTTTATTGTAAGAGTGCTTTCTTAACATGATGGTGTATGCCATGAGAATTCCAGCGATGGAGTTTTTAACCATAATAGAAGGAAATATAGCGTTAACAATTTTGGCAATCGATTTTTTCTTTAAAAATAGGTGTGAGGCTTTATGCAGTCTTCTAAGATTAGGCATAACGTCCATGGAGATATCTTTATTTTCATCCATATGATATCCTATTTTTTCCGATTCATTTATCCAGTCGGTTAGATCATTAAATTCATCTGCAACCATTGCTTTTTCACATAAAGAGATGCATTCTTGCATGAAAGGTGTTTCCTGTTCATAATTTGCAAACCTAAAACCGTCGTAGACTATAAATTTACCTCCTACCTTAAGTATTCTATGAACTTCCTTAAGTAGCTGTACCATATCTTCTGAATAGCATACAGCCTCAATTCCAAAAACGATGTCAAATGTATTATCATCGTAATTGATATTTTGAAAATCACCATATTCAAAACTTAGATTAGAGACCTCTTTAGCTTTTCTATTTGCATAATCAAGGTGGGTTTTGGAAATATCAATGCCTTTAAATGAGGCATCAGGATTTTTTTGAGCTAGTGTTAGAGAGTTAAATCCTTTTCCTGATCCTAATTCTAAAACATTAAAACCTGATTTTACTTCTTCACTTATTTCGATAGCCTGCTGGTAATAACCATCTGGATCAAACTTATTATCATAATTGATAGCCATGTGCACAGCACCATCCTTGGAGTGAAACCTATCGTATGCTTTACTACTGTATTTGTAATACTTTTGAATGGTAGAATTACTATATGTTTCCTTTAATATAGAGTCAGTATTAAAAACCTCTTTTATTCTCTCTAAATCCTTTTTTAATTGATCTTCATTAAGAAAGTATTCATTATTCATTTGTATTCCCGATTAATAATGTTGTATGACAAAAGTATCGTTTTAAAGAACCTTTTCACTACTCGCAGATACAATAATTCATAACAATTTATTGTTTTGTGATCATTCTTGAAAAGCTCATAAATAATATTCTTTCCATAGAGTCAATTGAATAGGATCTTATTGCAAATTGTGAGGGATATCGCTTTCGCGAAAGCGGTAATAAAATTAATAACTTTTATAATGACCGATGTCGGGATCCCGACAGAATTAATTGTACCTCGCGACTGTATTTTTCTTTCTTTTTGGCTGTATTTACCCAATTTCAAATTCCAGTATATATACTGATGTAAACAATTCATTATCAGCATACATTTATAAAACATTTTAAACCACTTATCGATTGAGTAGCTACAATAGGTTTATAAATGTCAAAGGCGTAATCCGAAAAGCCTAATAAATTAATAGAGTAGGAGAACCAAAATACTTGATATTATGAGTAGTGAAATTAAAATGAACAAAGCAGAGATTTTATCTCAATTAAAAAAAGAAGGTGTAACAAATCTAGATGAATTTGCAGATATGCTTATCAAAAAGACACATAAGGATGGTGATGAGAATAAACCTATCGTTATGGCGGCAATAGTTTATCAGCACGGATTCGTATCGCACTAGATATATCAAATAGGTTGTAGCTTTTTAAGTTACAACCTGTTTTATTTTATAATCAAAAATCGCTCTATGAATACCTTACTAAATAACGAAGATCAACAAATAATGCTGGATGGTATTTTAAACTGGCTTAACTTAAATATGCTACATTTTTGTACACCTAATGAAAAGCAATATGTAGGAATTCATCCAGAAGAAATAGAGCCCGATATTACTAGAAAAGCATTTACTGAATTAGGACTTGCCATACGGTTTGCACAAAATTCAAAAAAGGTAAGTAACCATACTGTTTTTAAAGAAATAAAAGATAAATGGATCAAAAATATAAAGGATAGCTCATTTTTTTTTGACACAAAAAGGAGATTGAGACTGTTTCCACATAGGACACTAGCCTATGCAACGCTTAGATCATTAGGCATCGATAATGAAGAAGTTAGATATGATCTAGAAACCGTAATGAGCAGAAATTACATGGATAGGGTAGAACGCAGCGCATGGGATAAACTAGATATGAAATATTATACTGAAATTGCTCAATTACCTAATGAATACCCCAGCTATAAAAGATTGTTTCATGATTCCATTTTAGAAAATTTACCTAGTCATTCTTATGCACAAAACTTAGATTTTTATGGATTAACACACTTGATATTTCATCTTTCTGATTTTTCTAAGAACGACATGAGATTAATTACAGGAGAAAAGTTTGATCATATACAAGAGTATATAGACGCAACTCTTTCTTTGTGTTTAATTGAACAAGATTGGGATTTAGTTCAAGAACTATTGATTAATCAGTATTGTATGAGAAAGACCTTTACAGAATTAGATGTTTTCTCAGCAAAAGCGATTAAAGATATACAGCAACCAGAAGGCTTTATACCTGGAAGAAATTGGGTAAAAAGTCAACACAAAGATGACTACTCGAGTAAAGAACAACACAGTTTTAACGATGTTTATCACCCAACTATTTTGGGGCTTTTTTTATTAATCCTTGAATTAAAAGATACTGATGAATAACTTATACAAAGAATCTTTAAGTAATATCTATAATTGGTTAAATAGCCTGTCAACTGATCAAGCTTATGATCAAATTATTCCAATTCTAGCTTTAATAAAAGTTTGTAAGTTGAATACTGGTTTATTACAAGAAGAATTTGACGCTCTTAACACAAAACTCTTAAAACAAGTTAATGCTCTTGATTATGTAGATCAAGACATATTTCACTCCTTGCTAGCTATAGATGTTGTGGAAAGCTCAGGCAACCCTTCACAAATAAATGATGCTGTAGCATATAAGTCCATTTTAAAGGAATTATGGAAGGATGATCTTTATGCAAACAAAAAAAGTCTCTTAGATAGTGTTTTTATACAGAATGAAATAAGTTCTGATGTTCTTGATATAACGATACGACTAGATCGTTACAGTGCAGATATCGATGAGGAAATTTCAAAAGTTATGAATCTCATAGAAGTACAAAGTAATTATGGAAGAAGAACAATTAAAACAGATAAATTAAGCATTCTGATGATAGAAGCCATGGCTACAAGAGCTCAAAGAGCAAATGATATTACAACTGCGGCTAGATGTCTTAGGTCCAGATTACATGTTTCAACTCATGATTCATTATTAATGAAGTCAGGTATGAAATTTTTGCTATCTCAACAATGCTATGACGGCAGCTTTGGAGACTATGATGCCGACCTACTGAATATAAAAGATGAGAACCATAGAGAAAAATCAACTCTTAAAATCAAATTAATAGTTGCTATTCAAATTGTATGGACCATTATGGAGTACAATGGTTATAATTTGTTTTCCTCTTTTCAAGACCATAAAACTTTTTCAACTATAACAAAACCTATGTAAGCTATGCTTAGTAAAGACCAAATACAGTCCTTCATGGATAATGGAGTTTTGATTCTTCGTAATTTTTTTTCTAATGATGAATTAAGTACCTGGCGCAAACAGGCTCTAGAACACCATAAAAACCCTAAAACTAGTGAAGAGTGGAAGTATGCTATAATGAACTGTCCTAGTAGTGAATTTCATTTGAAAAATGATGCTCATCCCGCTATTCATAAAAAAATGAAAGAATTGTATCAATGTTTTAACGACCAGATAGAATGGACTGGTGAGAATGAACTTGTTGCTAGAAGACCAGAAATAGATGCAGAATGGCTAGGAGCTAGAACGCCTCACCTTGACTTTCCTGTATATGCCAAAATCAGAACGCTGGCAAATAGTGTCTTTTACTTAAACGACGTAACTGAAAAAGGAGGACCTTTAATGTACTGGAAAAAAAGTCACAAAGTGGCGTGGGACTATTTTAAAAGAAATCCCTCGCATTATATGGCGCAAGGTGACTTAAGCCAAGGACAGATTTTTGAAATACTTACAAAAGCTATGGATTCTGATCCTATTCCTTTTTATGGAAAGGCCGGTGATCTACTAATATGGCATTCTCTTACATTGCATTCTCCATCAGTCAACTTATCACATGATGCGAGATTAGCCATTATAGGTAGATGGGGCGCCACTATAGAAGATGAAGAGTCTAGGTTTGATTTTTCTAAAAATATCTGGGACAAGTGGAATCTTAAAGTTTTATCATAGACAGTTTCAATTATAGATAAAAGAAGAAATACTTGAACTTTTAAAAAGATGGATCAGGCTGCCTACGTTGATCCCATTTAATATCGCTTAGTGCACTAGCTTTAATACCTATAAAGAAAAACCAGCTGTTCTGTGGTCCAATAGGAGTCCAGTTAAAGCTCATGGTAAAGCTTTCAAGATCACGTTGAAATCTGATGGTGCTAAAAGAAATTCCTTTATTAGCAAAATCATACCCAGTATTTCCGCCAATAGACCAACGTGGCGATAATTCCACATCACCACTCACCATTAAACTTTGTTGATTAATCATATTTTGTCGCTGCGCATTAATGTAGGTCATTGTGTATGCAAAATTTAAATTCCAGGGGATTTTAAATCGATAGCGATCTTTTTTAATATCTACGTCTTTTTTTTCTACTTCTTGTGATTGTTCACGGCTGTAATCTACTGATTCTCCAAATAGTCCATCATCACGACCTCCATTTTGCAGGGTGCGTTCTTGTGATTGTTTATCCTCTTTATCTTCAGTTTTTTCAAAATCCTCACTACTTAATCTAAAACTAGTTCTAAATCCAGCTCTCGTTAAACGGAAAAGACTACCGCCGTTATTAATATTAAATGTGTTAATACGATTATTGTTATTATCTAAAGCATAAGGATCAAAATTTGCATCTAAATTTAAATCAATATTCTTTGTGATAGGTATAACACCTCTTACTTGCAAAGGGCTCCAGTTCAAAGAATCTCCTGCTAGATTATAAGAAGTATTAAATGATAACGTTTTAAGAATCTGAACTTTTTTGAGCTCTGTTTTAGTAGAATCCCGATCTCTGACTTTGGCTTCTATATTATTTTGAACTCCTAAATTAATGCTGCTAGAAAATACACGACCTGGTGCACCAAATAATGTTCCATCAAAACGGCTGTAAAATTGTTCTTCTCTTCCTGGTGCATCTAGACCTTGTTCTGTAACAAGTCTATCATAGTATTGATCAAAACTAGGATTTGCCGTGTAACTAATATTAGGTCTTATGATATGTCTTAATGCTTGAATTTTAGAATTAGGATTCTTACTTTTCCAGCTACCATAAATAGTTGTTCCTACACTTGCACCATAACTATATGTCCTATAAGCCGCAAAACCACTTATCGTATCTCTCACCGTATTAAATACACCGTTGTCATTTTCTTCAAGAGTCTGTCTAAAGGTTTCAAAAACCCAGTTCTCTTCAAAATTAGCATTTGCACTAACACTAAAATATCCTACCTTGAAGTTAGTAGCTATAGGAATGCTATGTTGTAATCCCATTATGGCATTATCAAACATGTTTTCTGAAAGAAAATCTTCATCAGTAGTAGTGATGCGATTTTCACCTCTTAAATTATATTGTAAATTAATATTTTGAAAAGCACCTTTTTTGGTACCTTCTTTAGGAGCAAATGGAAAAATTCTTGAAATACTACCTTGCAAGGTAGGTAAGGTCAGGTTGACCACGTTAGTGTTTGTATTTTGATTGTGCGTTGCACTAGCACTAATATTTACTTGAGGTTCTCCAGGAAAGGTTTTTGAATAGGTTACAGAACTACTTAAATTATTAACTAATGTAGCACTTTGATTTACCTGATTAAAAGACTGTCTAAAAAATTGGCTGCTTCCTAAATTTACACTTGCACTAAATCTAGAGTTAGGGTTAGATTTTGGATCTTGTGAATGTTGCCAATTGATGTTATAACGTGAAGTTTGTGCAAAATCTGAAAATCCTCTCTCACTTTGTAATTGATTCTCATATAAAAACCTAAAACTACCATTATATTTATAACGGACCTTATAGTTACTTTCTACACGTGCACCATAACTACCATTTGTAAAATAGTCGCCTAGCAGTGTAAGATCTAAATAATCATTTACTGCAAAATAATATCCTCCATTTTGCAAGAAATATCCTTGATTATTATTGTTACCAAAACTAGGTAATATCACGCCACTTTTGCGCTCGTTAGTCATAGGAAAGAATGCAAAAGGCAGTCCTAATGGTGTAGGAACATCTGCTATATACATGTTAACCAGTCCAGTTACTATCTTTTTCTTAGGAACAAATTTAATTTTTCTAGCATAGAAATAATACTCTGGATTTTTAGGGTCCTTAGAAGTAGTAAAACGAGCATTCTCCATGTAGAAAACAGAATCGTTTACTTTTTTAGTCGTCTCAGCAAGAACATTAAATTCACCTTGTGTGGTTTCTGAATTGTAAGTAAGCGCCTTTTGAGTGTTTTTATTAAAAATTATAGAATCTGGTTTGACAACGTTTGTTCCTTGCGAGAATACTGGTGTTTGCGTGTAACCTAAAGAATCTACAGTTATACCATATGCAAAAACATCACCTGTGTTATTGTTAATCACGATTTTTCCGGCTTCAATTGTAATATCACCGTACGTGATTTTTGCTTCATTATATAATGTAATGGTATTTCTTTTCCTATCGATACGTTTATAATCTTTTGCCGTAGACTCAATACGGTATTCTAAAAAGGATTTAGGCTTTTTTACCGAATCATTTTTAATAGAATCTAGAGTGGTTACTGGTAATTCTACTTTTTGAGGTAGCTCTTTATTTTCACTTTTTGAGGTAGTAGGCTCTTGTTTTTCAGCTGGAATAGGCGTCGCTTTAGACGGTATTTCTTGGGCTGTAACCAGTGAGGCAACTGTTAAAAACAGTATGAACAAAATTATATGCTTAATCTGTGAATGCAATCTAGGATAAACTATTTTCGTTGTTAGAATGGTCTGGTTTTTGAAACGTCAAAACTACATATAAATTTTAAGTAGATTGTAATAAATCCGCTTTCGCGAAAGCGAACTAATAAACAACACATTCACAACATACAGTTTGTATATGAAAACGAAGATATATCTTATTATTGCCTTGCTATTACTTCCTATTTTATCTGGGGCAAATATACCTATCGATTCAACTAAAATGAATCAAAAAAAGATTTTTACAGTGGTATTAGATGCCGGCCACGGTGGAAAAGATCCTGGTAAGTATGTAGCAAAAACTGCCGAGAAAGATATTGCCCTTAAAGTGGTGAAACTTTTAGGTAAAAAACTAGAAGCACATCAAAATATTAAAGTCATTTATACTCGTACTACCGATGTATTTATAGGTCTAGATCAACGTGCTGCAATCGCAAATAAAGCCAAAGCTGATTTTTTTGTCTCTGTACATTGTAATGCGGCAGCTGCAACAAGTGCAAAAGGTAATGAAACTTTTGTCCTAGGATTACATAATAATGCTGCAAATCTTGAGGTAGTAAAAAGAGAAAATTCGGTAATCGAGTTAGAAGAGAATTACCAAGAAAAATATACAGGTTTTGATTTAAACGATCCTTCTAGTTTTGCTACTAACTTAATGGTTCAAGAAGAGTATCTGGATAACAGTATTGAAATGGGTGCAATGGTGCAAACTAACTTTGAAAAAGACTTAAAACGGAAGAATAGAGGTGTAAAGCAAGCCGGGCTAGCTGTACTAAGACTTTCTTACATGCCTAGTGTCCTTATAGAAACAGGTTTTTTAACTAATAAGGAAGAACGTAACTTCTTAAGAAGCGCATCTGGACAGCAAAAAGTAGCCGAATCGATTTATGACGCTATCCTTAAATATCAACAAAATAGAGACATCAATCTATTTGAAGTAGAGGAAATTAACAGCAGCGCAATTGCCATTAAACCAGGTAATGAAAAGGCTATTTATAAGGTACAAATTAGTGCTAGTAGTAATAAACTAGAACCTGAATCATATAACTTTAATAAGTTACCTCAAATATCTAGAGAAAAAGAAGGTAACATTTATCGATATTTTACTGGTAATTTTTCTTCTCTTAAAGAGGCTACAAAATTAAAAGCTACAGCCGTCGCAAAAGGTTATAAATCAGCTTTTATAGTCGTTTATGAAGATGGTGTGCGTCGTAGGTTGTAATAATTACTAAAGAAATGTTAGCTGCTATAAATATAGCTTGTCTTATCTTTACATTCGCAAGAAAGACGTAATTATGAAATTCTCTAAAGAAATCAAAGTAGGTATGCTCACCGTAGGAGCAATTGCACTTTTTATTTTTGGGTATCAATATTTAAAAGGTCGTAACTTACTTAACGATGATAGAACTTTTTATGCGGTTTACGATAATGTAGAAGGTCTCACATCATCAGCGCCTGTTACCGTTAATGGTTTGCGCATAGGAAACATAGATAATATTGATTTTCTAGATAGTTCAGGTCGTTTATTAGTAAAGTTTCATGTAGATGAATCTTTTAAATTCTCTTCAGAAAGTACAGCGTCAGTTTATAGTACTGGATTAATAGGAGGAAAGGCTCTTGCCATAGTGCCTAATTATGAAAGTACTGCTCGAGAAGCTATTGATGGTGATACGTTAAATTCAGACATTGATGAAGGTTTGCAAAGTCAGGTGATGAAAGAATTCATTCCTTTAAAGGACAAAATTGAAAATATGGTTGTAAGCGCAGACTCTGTACTTACAGCGGTAAACAAAACTTTAAATCCTAAAACTAGGATAGCAATTACAAACAGCCTTGACGAGGTGAATAAAACACTGGTAGAAATAAGAGGACTTTCTAGAAATGCAAATTCCTTATTATCAGATAACAGAGAGCAGTTAGATCGTACTTTTACAAATTTAGATACCACAACAAAGAATTTTGCTGCAATTTCAGATACACTTGCTCAAGTGGAAATAGCTGGAACTGTAAAAGAATTAGAGAGTGCTATTTCAAAATTTAATGTCGTTTTAGATGATATAGCTTCTGGAAAAGGAAGTCTAGGTAAATTAATGACTGACGATAAGTTGTATGAAAACCTAGAAAGAACGACTAGACAGGCAGAGATGCTTATGCAAGACATTAAGTTAAATCCTAAACGTTATGTTCATTTCTCAGTTTTTGGTAAAAGACCTGGAGAATATGAAAAACCTGAAGATAGAGACCAATAATTACACATGGAATATATACCTAACATCATTTTTATTCTA
>CAZBCH010000375.1:0-11575 GCA_964490235.1 uncultured Flavobacteriaceae bacterium
ATTTCAGTCAGAGGCTTATGCTGGACTAGAAACGGGACTTAAGGATCGTGTTTCCTATGTATTAAAACAAGGTAAAATAAGATTAGTTCTTACTACACCATTACAAAAAGGTGGAGAGCTTAATGAGCACATAAACACTCATGGCGATGGTGTAAAAGTAGTCGCCTTATGGGTAGAAGATGCTCGAAAAGCCTTTGAAGAAACAACTAAAAGAGGTGCAAAACCGTACATGGAACCTACCGTAACATCTGATGAAGATGGTGAGGTAGTACAATCAGGGATTTATACTTACGGAGAAACCGTACACATGTTTGTAGAGCGTAAGAATTACAATGGTATATTCTTACCAGGATTTAAAAAATGGGAATCACACTACAATCCAGAACCAGTAGGGCTTAAATTCATCGACCATATGGTAGGAAATGTAGGATGGGATGAAATGAATACCTGGTGTAAGTTTTATGGTGAAGTCATGGGATTTGCTCAAATTATATCTTTTGCAGATGATGATATTTCTACAGAATATACAGCATTAATGAGTAAGGTAATGAGTAATGGAAATGGTAGAGTGAAATTTCCAATAAATGAGCCTGCCGAAGGAAAGAAGAAATCACAAATAGAAGAATATCTAGATTTCTACAACGGTCCAGGAGTACAGCACATAGCAGTAGCTACAGATGATATTGTTGCTACAGTTAGTGCCATGCGAGAAAGAGGCGTTGAGTTTCTCTATGTGCCAGAAGAATATTACGATGATCTTTTAGAGCGTGTAGGTGAAATAGATGAAGATGTTGAGGTACTAAAAAAACATGGTATTTTAATAGATCGTGATGAAGAAGGCTACCTATTACAATTATTTACTAAAACAGTGGTAGACCGACCTACAATGTTTATTGAAGTAATACAAAGAAAAGGGGCACAATCCTTTGGGGTTGGTAATTTTAAAGCTCTGTTTGAAGCCATCGAAAGAGAACAGGCTTTAAGAGGTACTTTATAATAAAATGATAATGAAACAGTTATCATTTTGGAATAAACTTTGTAAAGATAATGATACAAGGCTATTAACCTTGATTCAATTATAACTCTATATGAAAAAGATTATTTTTTTAATGATAACTGTATTTGCTGTTACAACGGCATTTACACCCATTCAACAGCCGGTAGATCCTATAGAAGAACAGCTAGCTTTTAAAAACGGCGAGTGGTTCAAATTTAGAATTCACTACGGTATTTTTAATGCAAGCTTTGCAGAACTTAAGGTCAACAAGTCTCGTCTAAAGGGAAAACCAGTTTATCATATCAAAGGCACTGGAAAATCCACAGGATTACTCCATCTGTTTTTTAAGGTAGATGATAATTACGAAACTTATATTGATCGTGAGACTGTTAAGCCATATCGTTTTATTAGAAAAATAGATGAAGGTGGTCATACAAAAGATATACAGATAGATTTTGATCATGAGTTAGGCACAGCACTAGTTCATGATAAAAAACATAAAACTAAATCTACAGTAGAAATTGCCCCATCCACTCAAGATATGATGAGTGCATTTTATCATTTGAGAAATATAGTAGATATTGAGACTCTTGCAATAGGTGATGAGTTTACTTTACCAATGTTCTTTGATAAGGAAAACTTTGATTTTAAATTAAAGTTTTTAGGAGAAGAAGTTGTAAAAACTAAATTCGGGAAAGTAGCTTCTTTAAAATTTAGACCATATGTTCAATCAGGTCGCGTGTTTAAAGAAGAAGAAAGTCTTACTGTATGGATTTCTAAAGATGATAATAAAATTCCACTTAAGATTAAGGCAAAGCTAGCAGTAGGATCTTTAACCGCAGATTTAGATGCGTTTAAAGGCCTTAAACATTCCTTTAAAATCATAGCAGATTAATCATAAAATAAACCTTTATTTCAGTGCCCTATGAATTATATTTCTTTTAAAGTTATTTATAGTTAATACTATACCTTAAAGAATTGATAAAAACCTTAGGGTTCGTTACTTTTGTGGGTCATTTTTAACGTATCAGATGTCCACAGAAATTAGCCCAGAGATTGTAAACAGGATCAAACTGCTTGAAGATAAGTTTAAACACTCTGGACAAGACATGCTATCCTATCTAGACGGCTTGCTCTATGACACCTACACAACTTATTGGGACTACATAAGACTAGACACTTTACTTAGCCTACAAGTACCTTCTACTGAGTTTCCTGATGAAATGATCTTTATAGGCTATCATCAGATTACAGAATTATATTTTAAACTCATTATCCACGAGCAAAATCAAATCATAGAAAATGAGCACCTCACTGGAGCTTACTTTCATGAAAAGGTGTTGCGTATCAACAGATATTTTAATGTATTGATAAATTCCTTTGAGGTTATGATCAAAGGAATGGAAAGAGAACAGTTTCTCAAATTTAGAATGTCCTTGTTACCAGCTAGTGGTTTTCAAAGCGCCCAGTTTAGAATGATTGAATTCTATAGCACTAATTTAATAAATCTGGTACATCCTTCTGTTAGGTCTCGCTTTCGCGAAAGCGATAACCACAACAATGTAGAGCTTTATGAAAATATCTATTGGAAAAAAGGTGGTATAGATATGTATACAGGAGAAAAAACATTAACACTAAAACAATTTGAAAAACGTTATACTCCTAGATTTTTAAGAATAGCCAAAGAAGTAGAAAACACTAATTTAAATAAGCGTTTTACTTCTTTACCAGAAGAAGAAAAATCACCAGATCTAATTGACGCACTGCGCACGCTAGATCAAAATGTAAATATCAACTGGAAATTAATGCATACAGGCGCTGCTCACCGCTATTTGCGTAAAGAAGGACAGACAGTTCAAGCTACTGGAGGAACTAATTGGAAAGAATTCCTGCCTCCTAGTTTTCAAAAAATATCGTTTTTTCCATCGTTATGGAACGACCAGGAGCATGAAGATTGGGGAAAAGAATGGGTAAATCATGTATTAAACACAAAATAAATGATCAAAAAAATTATTGTTGCTTCACTAGCAATAAGCTTAAGTATTATTTCTTGCAAAAAAGAGGATAAATCCACAGAAGCTGTTATTCAAGAAACTCCTGTTGTGGTAGAACCGATGATTAAATACGGTTTTGACCTTAATGAATATGAAATAGTAGCAGACACTGTAAAAAGTGGTGCAACCTTCAATGACCTCATCATTCAACATATTGTAGAAGGACAAAGTGCCTATAAAACTGCAAAAAGATTAAATGAAATATATGATTTACGTAGAATACAAGCTGGCAAACCTTTTAAAATATTAAAAAGAAAAGACAGCATAGGAACACCAGAAGCTTTTATTTACGAACCTAGTAAACTAGACTACGTTGTTGTTAATTTTAACGATACTCTGGCAGCTTATAAAGATAAACACCCAATCACTTTTAAAAGAAAAACGGCCAGTGGTATCATAAATTCGACACTATCTGAAGCAATGGCAGATGAAGGACTAGGCTTAAGTGCGATCTATGAGTTATCAGATATTTACAGATGGTCTATAGATTTCTTTAAACTTCAAAAAGGAGATCGTTTTAAAATGATTTATAAAGAACGTTATATAAATGATTCTATATATGCAGGAATTGAATCTATAGAAGCTGCTGTATTTGAAACTGATGAGACACCTTTTTATGCTTTTGATTATGTTACAGATTCCATTACAGAAGTAAGCGACTACTATGATGAGAATGGTAAAACACTAAGAAGTTTTTTCTTAAAAGCTCCTGTGAACTACTCTAGAATATCATCTAGATTTACTAAAAGAAGATTTCATCCGGTACAAAAACGATGGAAAGCACATAAAGGAACAGATTATGCAGCTGCATATGGAACACCTATTGTTGCGACAGCAAATGGTGTAGTGACTAAATCTGGATATACTGGTGGTAACGGTAATTATGTAAAAATCAAACATAATGGCACCTACTCTACTCAATATCTTCATATGACAAAGCGTAAGGTTAAAGTAGGGCAACGAGTAAAACAAGGTCAAGTGATAGGAACCGTAGGAAGCACAGGTCTTGCAACAGGTCCACATGTATGCTATAGGTTTTGGGTTAATGGACGTCAAGTAGATCCTTACAAGCAAAATTTACCTAGTGCAGATCCTTTACCTAAAGATAAGATGGACGATTATTTACAATTTATTGCTCCACTTAAAGATGAGATTGATCAATTACCATTTAAAGAAGTAGACGACGTACTTTAAATTAAACGTCGTTCATATTACTAAAGACTATAGAAAAATCTATGAAAAATATTAACCCTACCTCAACTTCAGCATGGAGTGAATTAAGTAAACACTTTGAAGACCTTAAAAACTTAAATCTTAGAGAAGCATTTGCTCAAAATCCTAATCGTGCAGAAGAACTGACCATTACCTCAGGTGATTTTTTAGTAGATATTTCTAAAAACCTCATTACCAAAGAAACCCAAGAAAAACTCATCCAGCTTGCAAATGACTGTGAACTAAGCGATGCAATAAAGTCCTACTTTAATGGTGATAAGATCAATGCTACAGAAAATAGAGCTGTATTACATACCGCTTTAAGAACTCAAGACATTGAAACGCCGGCAGGTAAAAATGTAACAGCTGCACTTGCTAGCAAGGAAAAAATGTTTGCTTTTGTGGACGCAGTAAATAGTGGTGAAATAACTGCAGCAAACGGTCAGAAATTTGATACAGTCGTAAATATAGGCATAGGTGGTAGTGACCTTGGACCTGTTATGATCTATGAAGCTCTTCAAGCATATAAAAATGATATGACATTACATTTTGTTTCAAATGTAGAAGGAGATCATGTAGAAGAAGTCATTAAAAAAATAAATCCAGAAACTACTTTATTTGTGATTGTTTCTAAGTCGTTCGGCACACAAGAAACACTTACAAATTCAACAACCATTAGAAACTGGTTTTCAAATCAAGTAGGTAAAGATGCAGTAGCGCATCACTTTATCGCAGTAAGTAGTAATGTAGATAGAGCAGTAGATTTTGGCATAGATCAAGAAAACATTTTCCCAATGTTTGATTGGGTAGGAGGACGTTTTTCTTTATGGAGTACCGTAGGAATGTCTGTTGCATTAGGTGTAGGAACTAGAAATTTCCAACATCTTCTTGATGGTGCGCATGAAATGGATGTACATTTTAAAAACACATCTTTTGATCAAAACATACCAGTTCAACTTGCTTTATTAACCATTTGGTACAATAACTTTTTTAAAGCTCAAAGTGAGGCGATTATACCATACACTCAATACTTACATAGACTTCCAGCCTATTTGCAGCAAGCAATCATGGAGAGTAATGGAAAAAGTGTAGATCGCAATGGCAACGTGGTAAACTATGAAACTGGGAATGTGGTTTGGGGTGAACCTGGAACTAATTCTCAACATGCCTTTTTTCAATTGATACACCAAGGAACAAAGTTAATTCCTGCTCAGTTTATCGCTTTCGCGAAAGCGAAATACCACCATCCTGATCACCATAACAAGCTTATGGCAAATTTCTTTGCTCAGACAGAAGCGTTAATGAATGGTAAAACGAAAAAAGAGGTCGAGAATGATTTACAATCTTCGGGAAAATCTGTAGATGAGATTGAAAAGCTAGCACCATTTAAAGTATTTACAGGCAACAAACCTACCACTACCATATTAATCGATGAACTTACTCCCAGAAGTCTAGGTAAGTTAGTAGCTATGTATGAACATAAAATATTTGTGGAAGGAGTCATCTGGAACATTTATAGTTATGATCAATGGGGTGTTGAATTAGGTAAAGTTCTAGCAGATCGTATACTAAATGATATAGAATTGTCACAATCTGACGCGCATGATGCTAGCACAACACAACTTTTACAAAAATTTTATTCTGTAAATAACTAAAACATTGCATTTCAGTTAGTTGCTGTTATTAAGCGTTTCACTTCTTAATGTTAGCTTAATATTAGAATGGTTGATTAGGGCGTACTTTTGCAAAATCAAACTAAACAAATTCTGAAATGAACAGATCATTAAAATTTTTATTTACGATTGGACTTTTTATAAGTTCCATGGCAGTAAGTGCACAGGTTACTACCTCGAGCATTAACGGTCGTATCATGGAAATGATGGACAACGCCGAAGAACCACTTTTAGGAGCTACCGTGCAAGCTTTACACGGTCCTACTGGTACTAAGTACGCCACTTCTACTGATATAGAAGGTTATTACCGTATTGCAAACATGCGTGTAGGTGGTCCATACACGATTACTATTACCTATGTAGGTAAAAGAGAAGAAGTATTGAATGATATCTTCCTTCAATTAGGTGAATCTGAAAGAATCAGTGTTACTATGGCTGATGAATCAAATGCACTTGATGCTATTGTGATCAATGCTGTTAGAGATGGTATTTTTGATTCAGGAACTACTGGAACAAACACTAACATTTCTCAACGTGAGATCAATACAATGCCTTCTGTAACAAGAGGAATAGGTGACTTCTTAAGAAAAACACCTCAAGCACAAGTATCTGAAGGTGGTGCGATTTCTATCGGTGGTCAAAATAATCGTTACAATTCTATCTTTATAGATGGAGCGGTAAACAATGACGTTTTTGGACTTGCAGGTTCTGGAACAAACGGTGGTCAGATAGGTGTAAACCCTATTTCCATTGATGCAATTGAATCTTTTCAGGTTAACGTAGCACCATTTGACGTACGTCAATCTGGTTTTACAGGTGGAGCTATAAATGCCATCACACGCTCTGGTACAAACGAAGTACAAGGAAGTGCTTATTTCTACACACGTAATCAAAATCTTGCAGGAAAAACTCCTGTAGGTATAAGCGAAGATAATCGTGAGAAATTAGATGATTTTACAGCAAATTTATATGGTGCTCGTGTAGGAGGACCGATTATTAAGGATAAACTTTTCTTTTTTGTAAATGCTGAAATTCAAAGAGAAGAAGAGCCTAGACCTTTTGACGCAGCGTTGTATAGTGGTGATAGTAGTATTGCAGACATCAACACTTTAAGAGATAATTTAATCAGCCAGTTCGGATATAACCCAGGTGGTTATGAAAACACGATTACTGAGTTAAACAGTGAAAAATTTACAATCAAGTTAGACTATAATATTGATGATAAAAACACGATTACTGCAAAGCATAATTATGTTAACGGTGAATCTCTTTCTCCTAGTCAAAGTAATAATGGTAACATCAACTTTGCAAATGCCGGAATCTTTTTCCCATCTACAACTAACTTCTCTACACTAGAATGGAATACAACAAACGGTAGTAATTTATCTAATAATTTAATCATTAGTTATACAGACGTTTTAGATGATAGAAGCCCATTAGGAAATCCTTTCCCTAGAGTAAGTATTGATGATGGTAACGGATCAATTACTTTTGGATCTGAGGCTTTTTCTACAGCAAACATCCTTGAGCAAAAGATCTTTACTGTTACAAATAACTTTGAAGTTTCTAAAGGAGCGCACAACATGACTTTTGGTGGTAACTTTGAGAACTATAACATAAGAAACGTATTTGTAAGACAAAACTTTGGACAGTATTCTTTCAATTCACTTGCAGACTTCAATACCTATTTTGATAACGATCCTACAAATGATGCATTTGCAGATTCTTATTTTCATTCTTACTCATTAGTAGACCCTGCAGGAACTTCTGGAGATGCTATTCAAAATGCAGCTGCTGAGTTTAAATATTCACAACTAGGTTTATATGCACAAGATCAATGGAATCTTACTGACAACTTTAAATTCACATATGGTGTGCGTTTTGATGTTCCTTTCTTTGAGGATGGAGTAGCAAATGACGATTTCAACAACAGAACTGTTGCTTTAATCGAGGCAGAAGGATATGACCTAGAAGGCGCAAGAGTTGGTAAGAAAATAAAAAGCCAAATTCACGTGTCGCCACGTGCAGGTTTTAACTGGGACGTTAATGGAGATAGAAAAACTCAAATAAGAGGTGGATTAGGTATCTTTACTTCTAGAATTCCGTTAGTATGGCCTGGTGGAATCTACAATAATAACGGATTAAGTGTAGGTGGAACCCAAGCCTTTGACAGCCAGACGTTTGTTGCAGACCCTAACAATCAGCCATTAAATGGTGCTCCAGCACCTGGAAGCGGTGCAAATGGTGGACAGATTGATATTTTCTCTCCAGACTTCAAGTTACCACAAGTAATGAAGTATAACTTAGGCATTGATCAAAAAACTAATATTTGGGGATTAATCGTTAGTGCAGACTTCTTATACAACAGCACAATTAACAACGTTTTCTATCAAAATGTAAACCTTAGAAATTCTACAGAGTCATTAAATAATGCTGATGGTCGTCCTTTCTATGATCGTGGTGATGAAGTTGATGATACATATACAAGAATTATTTTAGGTACTAATACAAATGAAGGATGGTCTTACAATGGTACTTTTAGTATTAGTAAGCCTTTTGAAAATGGTTTTGGTGGTCAAGTTTCTTACTCTTATGGTCAAGGTAAATCTATCTTTGAAGGAACTTCTTCTCAAAATAGTTCACAATGGAGAAATGTTGCTACCGTAAATGGTAAGAACACTGCAGGAATTGGTAATTCTGAGTTTGCATTTGGTCATAGAATATCTGCAAATGCATCATATGAAATTAATTGGAATGAAAATTTCAAGACTACCGTTGGTATGTTCTATAATGGACAACAAGGTGGAACAATCAATTACATTTACAGAGGTAGAGATTTATTGAACGATGATTCATCTGACAACGCTCTTTTCTACATCCCTAGAGACGCAAGCGAAATTAACTTAGTAGATAACAATGGTGTTAGTGCTGCAGATCAATGGGCGGCTCTAGATGCTTATATCGATAGTAACGATTACTTGAGCGAGCGCCGTGGTAAATATGCTGAGCGTAACGGAGATCGTGGCCCATGGAATCACATTGTAGACTTAAAAGTATTACAAGATTTCAACCTTAACATCAATGATAAAAAACACACCTTCCAGGTTTCTCTTGATATCTTCAATTTCTTTAACTTCTTAAATAAAGATTGGGGTGAGCAAAGCTTTATACCTGGTAACGTAGGTATCGTAGAAGTTGAGAGAAATGGTGTTGATCCAGAATTCTCTTTTAACCCTAACTTTGCTGAAACTCTTGAAATTATCGATGACGCAGGTACTCGTTCTTCTAGATGGCAAATGCAATTAGGTCTTAGATATATCTTTAACTAAGGTTTAATAATGATACGATTTCCTTTACAGGAAAATCAATAGATATTTTTTTTAAGAACCCTACTCAAAACGAGTAGGGTTCTTTGTTTTTGGATTATTTTTGAATTAAATATTTTTGATATGTATTCGATCCTTAAATCTGCTCACTCTGGCTGGGCTTACTTACTATTATTAGTTTTATTAGTTGCTACAGTAAATGCACTCATCGGCTTTTTCGGTAAAAAAGAATTTGGTAATAAAGATTTCAGTCTTGCTTTAGTAGGATTAATTGTAACCCATATACAGCTGCTTTTAGGATTAGCATTATGGTTTGTGGGACCTTATTTTTCTATGCTTTTAGAAGACTTTGGAGGATTAATGACTCCAGAGTCAAGAGGAATACGTTTACTAGCTTTAGAACATCCACTTACGATGATAATTGCTGTTGCCCTATTAACAATAGGTTATTCAAAACACAAAAAGAAAATAGTAAGTAATGGTAAATTCAAAATGCTAGCAATTTTCTATACCATTGCGTTTATAGTAGTATTATCTAGAGTGCCTTGGAAACAATGGTTGTAAGAGGTTAATGATCTCGCTTTCGCGAAAGCGTAAATAAACAAATAGAATAAACCGTTATTGCATCCTGAAGGTTGTAACAGCGGTTTTTTATTTCTCAGTACTAACTACTTATATTTGAATAAAATAAATGCTATGAAAAGGGATCACCTTTTATTAGTCTTAGCTTTCCTGGTTGTTACCTCCTTTGTTCAAGCTCAAGACTGGATTTATAGAACACCTATAAAAAACATCTCTGATATCGTAGAGATAGATATTTCGCCAGATGGTAGTATATTCTTGTTTGACAAAAGCAGCAACATTCTTAATAGAATGTACATAAGCGAAAATAACGGCTTAAACTACCGACTTGAAGGAAACGGTCAAGGTTTTGATATGCAGGTTTTAAATGATAATCTAGCGTACATAGTAGCTCGAGATAGAGTTATAAAATCGACAGATAAATTCCAGACTTCCCAACAGTTTCCGGTTCTCTCATTTAGATTGACCAGTGTTTTTTTCCTCAACGAGATGGAAGGTTTTGTTGCAGGAGGAAACGGAGAAATATGGAAAACCATTGATGGCGGCAGTAACTGGACTTTACAAATTAGCAATACTACAGAAAACATAAATGATGTCTATTTCTTAGACAGTAACAACGGTTTTGCATGTGGAGATGATCGCACATTTTTAAGGACAACAGATGGTGGTACGACATGGAATCCTATTATCCTTCCCATTCAAGATTTCTGGCCACTGCATAAAATCACTTTTTCTAGTGCTATTAACGGTATATTAATAGCCTCTGGAGGATTTATTTTTTATACTAATGATGCTGGCGTTACTTGGAATGCTGCCACCACTGGAACAGCAGAACGTCTAAATGATATAGATTATATCAACAATCAATATTATGTAGTAGGTAATGACGGTATAGTTTTAAATAGTACCGATCAAGGAGTAACCTGGAGTTTACAAGATCTAGGAAGAGATGATTTATGGAGTGTCGCAGGAACTCCTTCTAATTTATACATAGGAAGTGAAGAAATTGTTCTTCAATCTACTGATAATGGTAGTACGTGGAATAGCCATTTAGAAGACTTTACGATGAGCGACTTAGAACAAGCCTCTTTTGCAAACAGCAACACTGGTCTTATAGTTGGTATAGGGAATAATGGTAGTGCCGTTTTTAGAGATGTTATGTATCGCACTACAGATGCTGGAGTATCTTGGGAGCGTAAAACAGTAAGCGGTGGTTATTATGCAGTACAACTTAAAGAGAATGGAGAAGCGCTTACCACTAACTTTAATATCAATCGCGTGAGTTACTCTGACGATTTTGGAGACACCTGGGTAAATATCACAGGACCCAATATCACACAGCAATTTATTGCCAAAGACGTCTGGTTGAAGTCAAGAGATGACTTTTTTGTAGTAGGAGGTAATTTTTTTGCAAGTGATGGTATTTATCGTTTTCAAACTGGTACTGGCTGGACCCATGACACTACAACTGGCAACACAGAGTTTATCAAATTTCTTGATGACAATGTAGGTGTTGCTACTAATACCAGCAATCAAGCTTTTAAAACCATAGATGGAGGAACCACTTGGATACCCATAAATTATACTGGTGGAAATTTTGAAGGTATCGAATTCATAGATGCTAATACGTTCTATATAGGCCAGCAAGTCACAACAGACGGCGGTCTAACATTGCAATATCACAACTTTCCAGGAATGATTTTAAGTTTTCGATTCTTTACAGCGACATTC
>CAZBCH010000376.1:0-10400 GCA_964490235.1 uncultured Flavobacteriaceae bacterium
TTTAGGTTGTAATGTTTCGCTTTCGCGAAAGCGAGATCATCAAATCGCTCTTTGTTAAATAAAAACTTTTTTACATAATTTTATAGAATCCCATCGAGCATAATTATATATTTAAAAAAAATATTATGGAATTTACAGAAATACTTGAAATAGTAATAAAAGTAATCGTAGGAGCTAGTATTCTTAATGTGTGGTTGATTAATAGAAACAAAAACTCTCAATGGAGAGGTGGGAACGCTACAAATATGCAGGAAGAATTTGCCGCATACGGACTTTCAAAAAATATGATGATAGCAGTAGGATTTCTTAAATGTCTTTTTGCTGTTTTATTATTGTTATCTATCGAGTTTTATGGATTAGAATTGTACGCAGCATTAGGTATAGCAGCTTTAATGGCTGGTGCTATCATTATGCACATTAAAATTAATGATCCTATTAAGAAATCTTTACCGGCAGCTATATTTCTTATCCTATCTTTAATTGTGCTCTATATCTAGAGCATTTTTATAAATTTATAGCATATGACACTACTTAAAAATAAGTAGATAAAAGCAGGTGAAGATTTATAGATCCCATCCTTAATTCTTAGTCGCACGATAAAACCTGCTAGCATTAAAAGCGCCAGTCCTGCAGAGGCTGCGATACCTATTTTTACATAATATATTCCTGCTATTAAACCTATGGCGCCAGCTAGTTGTAAAAAGCCAGTAAGTAATCTTTGTAAGGTATTAAGACCAAATCTGGTAAACTCTAGCCGTAAATGTTTTGAAAACAAACAAGTGGTTCCAAAAAAGAGAAATGAGACTATAGTAAAATAGAGAAGTAGATCAAAAATTTTCATCCCACTAATTTAATCTATTAACGTACGTAAACACGTTAATTAAATGTTGCAATTAAGTTCTACTTTTTAGAATTATTGAACTTAGCAATAATGTATTGCATCATAAAAAATATAAATACTATCCACGGTGCGCCGTGTAAAAAAGTATCCCAATAATCAATTAATTGCATTCCATTTGCGCCGCCTGCTATCCATTTAATCTTACCCCAAATGTGCGGTTCTGGATGGAATGGTGCTAATCCTAGAGTTAAACTAGCTAGTAATGCTAAAAGTAATTTTGTTTTTAACTTCATTATTAATAAGCTTTGTCACTATTCATAGCCGCTATTCGTTGTTGTAAACTAGGATGCGAATAATGAAACCATACATATGCAGGATGCGGTGTTAGGTTGCTTAAACTGGTTTTATTAAGTGTTTTTAAACCACTAATTAAAGGTTCCTTTTTATAAGTTGTTTTAGCGTAATAATCGGCCTGATATTCAAATCTTCTAGAAAGTATGCTCATTATTATACCAGTTATTGTAGAAATAGGAGAGTAGAGCAGCCCAAAAGCTACTAATCCTATATGAAAAGAAGGTGTAGCAACTCCTAAAGCTTCGGCAAGCACTGTACTGTCAACAAAAACTGAAAACAACCATAAGGTAAATCCAGTCGTCAATGTACCTGCAATCAAATTGTAAACAATGTGTTTTCTTTTATAATGTCCTACCTCATGTGCAAGTACTGCAATGATTTCTTCCTCAGTTAATTGTTCAATTAAAGTATCGTACAAGGTAACTCGTTTCTCGCTTCCAAAACCGCTGAAATAAGCGTTTGCTTTAGTAGATCTTTTACTACCGTCTATGACAAATATCTTATCTAACTGAAAACCTACCTTTTGAGCATATTCACTTATTTTCTCTTTGAGCGTGCCATTTTCAAGAGGTGCTTGCTTGTTAAATAGCGGTACAAAAAGCTTAGCATAAAACATATTCATGAATAAAGAGATGGCAAATATCAATATCCATACGTACCACCAGAAATTATCACCTGCCCAGTTGTAACAAAGAATGATAAGAGCTATAAGTCCACCACCTAAGACGGCTGTGAGCAAGTACCCTTTAATTTTGTCTAGTATAAATGTTTTTACAGTTGTTTTGTTAAAACCAAATTTTTCTTCAATAACGAAAGTCCCATAGACTGAAAATGGTAGTGATATGATCTCGCTTGCCAGCATGATAATACCAAAGAAAATTAACGCAACCCATATTTCATGATCTGCAAAGCTTCTTGCAATCTCATCTACATAAGCAAAACCTTCAAAAATCAAAAACAAAAGGATGCCGATAAAAGAAAATGTACTTGAAAAAAGTCCAAATTTGAAGTTAGTCTTTTTATACTCTTGTGATTTTTGATACTCCGCATCATCATAGACATCATCTAATTCTTGAGGGACCGGTTTTGAATACCAAGTGTAGTTTAAATATCCCAAAACTCGCTCTAATAGAAAATCAAAAATTAGAATTGCTATTATGATATAAAATATGGTTGTAGAAGTCATTTAATTTTCAAATGGGTTTAATTAAAATCACGCTGTCTCTTAGCTTCAAAGATTAAAATTGCAGCACTTACAGAAACATTCATAGAATCAATGGCACCAGACATAGGTATGATGATATTATCAGTGGCAGCTGCTCTCATTTCTTCAGATAGACCTGTTGCCTCTGTACCTACTGCAATAGCGCAACTTTTATGGTAATCGATTAAATCATATCGTTTACTACTCTGTAAGGTAGCTGCATACAAATTTATAGAAGATTTTTTCAAAAAATCAGTCACTTCCTTAGTAGATCCCATTGCTGTAGGAACGGTAAATACACAACCTAAACTAGATCGTATTACATTAGGATTGTATAGATCACCATTAGGATTTGCGATGATTACAGCATCAACCTTGGCAGCATCTGCAGTTCTTAGTAAGGCGCCTAGATTACCTGGTTTTTCAACAGATTCTGCAATGAGAATTAACGGATTTGCTGTTAATTGTAAATCGTATATGGAAGTAGGTTTCGCTTTCGCAAAAGCGATACAACCTTCTGTACCACTGCGATAAGCGACCTTTTCATAAACTTCTGTCGTAACTGAGATTACCTCAGGCTGAGCTTCAATTTGTAAGATATCATATACATCTTGCTGATTAAAATCCTCAGTGTTAAGTAGGATAGGACCGCAAACTAATAGTTTATCAATTTCAAAACCGCCTAAATGAGCTAGTTGTATTTCGCGCTGTCCTTCAATGATAAAAAGCCCTTCCTTTTTACGTGTTTTACTTTTACGCTGTAACTGTTCTACATGACGTACGATCGCATTATGTGGGCTAGAAATATGTTTCATGCTGTCTAAGCTGCTTTTTCTATCTCTTTTTCAAGATATTTTTCTTCCATCCAGAAGGTTCCAAAAGGCACAACCGACATTGCCAGCACGATCAATTGATTTTTAAAATTCCATTTTAACATTTGACCTACCACAATAGCAACAACTACATAGGCCAAAAATAGAAACCCATGCGCCATTCCCATAATTTTGTTAGGCAATAGAACGCCACCTAAGTATTTTAAAGGCATCGTAAGAAAAAGTATTAATAAAAAGGAATATCCTTCAACAATGGCTAGGTATTTAAAGAATTTAATCATTTGTAATATCTCTTTTATCTTGAAGCGACAAAGGTAATTCAGAATCGCGACCATATAGTTTAATTTCTTGAATATCTGCTGGTAGGTAGTATCCTTCTTGCATAAGAGCTCTCATCACATTTCCTATGACGCGACCACGTGTAGTATTTGCAACACGACCAAAATCTAATGTATCTACCCAAAAGAATACCTTTAAATTTACGGTACTTGTAGCTAGCTCATCTTCAATAACATAATTAACATGATTGTCATCGCTTACTACTTTAGGATCTTCATTTAGCGCTTTCATTATGGTTTCTTTGGCACCATTGATATCATCATCATAATCTACACCTACAATAAAATCCCATCTATAAAATCCGTCTTCAGTATAGTTAGTAACTGGCGTTGTGATCACATCAGAATTAGGTATATAAACATCTTTACCATCAAAGGTTTTCAATTTAGTATGTCGAAAACCTAATTCCTTAATTCTACCAAAGTTATCACCTATTTCTACCGTATCATTAACGTTAAATGGTCTATTAAAACTAAGTATAATACCGGCTATAAAATTTTGACCTATATCTTTAAAAGCAAATCCTAGAACTACCGCACTTGCTCCAGCAGTAGCAAGTATACCAGCACTTATATCTCCTAAACCTGCTGCTCTTAAAGCAATCATGATAAAAATAATGATAAACATTACTCGTATCGCTTTACCTAGAAAACGACTCATTAAAGGATCTTTGGTCCTAAAACTGACGCTTTTGCGAGTAATATTACCTAATAAAGATGCAATAAGAACACCTAGGATAATGATTGCCAGTCCTAATCCTAATCTAGGTAGAAACGCAATGAATTGTTCATAATAAGCAACAGTGGTTTCTGTTATCGTTTTAGAAAAATCGACATCTTCTGGTTGGGTTTGTAACAACATGTTTAGGTTTTAACGTAAAGATAAATTCTAGCATAATTCTTTATGTTAAGCATTAATTAAAAACTTTAAAATCGGAAACTCTCATGTATTTTTACCGCATGAAAGAAAAGCAACCATCTATATCTATCATAGGAGCTGGAGTAAGCGGTCTTACGGCAGCAATCACATTACAAAAAGCAGGTTATCAAACCACTATATATGAAGCTAATTCATTTGTAGGTGGCCGTGTTCACAGCGATGCTAGTAGATCTCAGATACTTGATCATGGATTTCAGGTCATGCTCGATGCTTATCCTGCTGTTCAAGAATTTCTAGATCTCGAAGCACTTAAATTAAGAAAGTTTGTTCCTGGCTCTATCGTATTTAAAGAAGGTAAAAAGTATCGACTAGGTGACGCTTCCAGGAATTCTAGTTTCCTATGGAGTACTATAATTGCAGGAGTAGGAAGTATTAAGGATAAATGGCTGGTGTTCTCGCTTTCGCGAAAGCTGAAACAAAAATCTATACCAGAAATATTTTCTTCTCCAGAAGTAACCACTTTAGCTTATTTAGAGGCGTATGGTTTTTCGGCTAAAATGATCAATAGTTTTTTCAAACCATTTTACGCTGGGATTTTTCTGGAAACAGAGCTCGCTACTAGTAGTAGGATGTTTGAATTTGTATTTAAAATGTTTACGGAAGGAAACGCTACGATTCCAGCACAAGGAATTAAAGCAATACCAGAACAGCTTGCGGCTCAATTACCTGTAGAATCCATTGTTTTTGGTAAAAAAGTATCTTCTGTAGTTGGTAATGAAATCACCTTTGAAAACGGAGAAAAAGCAACCTCTGACTTTACAATAATTGCCACACCAGCAGGAAAATTAGTTCCTAATTTATCAAATCAAGAACAAGACTGGCATCAGGTAACCGTACTTTATTTAGATACCGATCATACAGGATTTGACGAGGCGATAATTGGACTTGTGGCAAATGAAGAATCTATAATCAATAACTTCCACTTTCTACAAGATGTTTTTGATGATCATAAAAATATCATCAGTGTTTCTGTGGTAAAAAAGCACAGCTTGAATAACGAGCAGTTGACAGAACGTGTGATTAAAGAACTGAGAGAAGAAACAGATATCAAAGCGAGCAGCTTGATTAAGATGTTTCATATCAATAAGGCTTTACCTCGTTTACAATCCCTCAACAATTGCATGCATCCTACAGAAACACAGCTTACAGAACATGTTTTTCTTGCAGGAGATCATTTAAGTAATGGATCGCTCAATGCTGCCATGCTCAATGGTAAAGCCGCTGCACAAGCGGTTATGAGTAAGATCGATGGTAGTGTGCTTTTATAATATGTCCAGCTAATTTTAAGGTTGAAAACATTTTTTAAGAACGCTTGTAAAACTGTTTAGAGAAAATGTAATATTGCAATCTTTAAATAGAACACATGTCAGATTTACGTAAACAACTAGAAGAACGATCAGGAAATACTTGCGAGTTATGCAGCGCGACAGATACTCTAGAGCAAAAAGTACACCTAGCTGCTTATGAAGTGCCTGACTCTCCTAAAAACGTAAAAGACACTTCTATTCTAGCTTGTGAGACATGTAGAACACAATTAGAAGATGCATCACAAGTAGATCCTAATCACTGGCGAGCGCTCAACGATTCTATGTGGAGTCCAGTTCCTGCAGTTCAAGTAGTCGTTTATCGCATGTTAGACCAATTAAGACCACACGGCTGGCCAGTAGATCTCATCGACATGATGTATATGGAAGAGGATACCCAACAATGGGCTGAAGACGGCATCCAGCGCGGCCCAAAGATTATTCACAAAGACGTTAATGGCAATATTTTACAAAGAGGTGATAGCATCGTATTAATCAAAGATCTGGATGTAAAAGGTGCTGGTTTCACGGCAAAACGTGGCACACCAGTTCGCAATATCACCTTAGTTCATGATAATGCTGGTCAGGTGGAAGGTCGTGTAAACGGTATTCACATAGTCATTCTTACAGAATACGTTAAGAAAACTTCTAAAGACGAGTAAAGCCTAATTAGATTTTGGCTCAGAGATGATTCCTTTAAAACTAGAATTACTAGGCAGCTCATATAATTCTAGATTAAAATAAGGAATTGCTGCAATTAGGTGATCAAAAATATCTGCCATGATGTATTCATAGTTTTTCCATCGTTTGTCACTACTAAAAGCATACATCTCAATAGGAATACCATGCGCTCCAGGAGCTAACTGTCGCACCATAATCATCATGTCTTTATTGATCCCAGAATGGTTCTCAATATAGGTTTGCATGTATTTTCTAAAGACACCTATGTTAGTCAAATTCCTACCGTTAATGAGCGCAGCTTTATTAATATTGTTATTTTCATTAAATGAATTGATATCTGCCTGGCGTGTTTCTAAATAACTGCTGATCAACTCTATTTCTTTTAGTTTATCTACCTGATCTATTGTTAAATAAGAGACGCTATCTAATTTAATACTTAAAGCGCGTTTGATACGTCTTCCACCAGAGTTTTGCATGCCTCGCCAGTTTTTAAACGAGTCCGATATCAATGCATATGTTGGGATTGTGGTGATAGTCAAATCAAAATTTTGCACTTTCACCGTAGATAAATTGATCTCGGTTACATCACCATCAGCGCCATATTTTTCAAAGGTGACCCAATCACCGATGCGCACCATATCGTTTACAGATACTTGAATACTTGCTACAAATCCTAAAATAGTATCTCTAAAAACTAAAATAATTATGGCCGATGCTGTTCCTATCGTTGTGACAAACTTGAAGAATTCTATACCAGTTATGATAGCAAAAGCAGACAAAGTTCCTATGATCCACGCAAAGATCATAAACACCTGAATGTAGCTATCTATAGGTTTATCGTTAAATCTTGGTAAGATTTTAAAGTAATCTTTAAGCGCGCTTAAAATGCTGCGAGCAATCCACAAAGTCAGTATTATCGCAAAAACTTGCAGTCCTTTTTCTATTAAATTCTCTACATATGGATAATCTATAAGGACTTGTGGTATAAACTCTAAAACCAGAATTAACGGAATGATGTGCGCAATGTTACGCGGCACCTTATTCTGGATCAATAAATCGTCAAAATTAGTCTTGGTCTTACCAGCAAACCTAGCAAAAAAGCCTATGATAATTCTTTTAATGATAAAATCTAGTAGCAATGCCGCAATAAGTAATGCGATCAATAGAGCAGCGGCATTCAGATAACCGGCAGTACTCTCAGAAAGCCCTAAGTCAATTAGATAATCATAAAATATGTGCTCGATTTTCATAGAAAAACTGGGTTCATTGAATTAAAATGTGATACAGTACAAAAATAACTATCTGCGTGTAGTTAAGTTCTTATCAGCACGTGTTTCTTTTAAGAGCTTTTGTGATCTCGCTTTTCCTTCGACAAGCTCATGACGTAGGGCGAAAGTGGAATCATCTTCCATCAAACGCATAAAATTCATTATCAAAGAAAGATACGGAGTCGAAGAATGCCCTAAAAGCAAACTGCCCAAAAAACAGAAATCAACTAAATTGATGTTCTACTTTTTAGACAGTTTTAAATTTTAAGATATTAAAATCTATCTGGATGCGTCGTTACGCTCTAAGTTGTTATTGCGCTCGCCGCCCTGACTATGGATCTTATTCTCTTCGTCATTTAAGCCATTAGGACCATTTCCTTTCATAGCCTCATTTCTACCAGGAATATCCAGATCTTTACCAGCAAAATCTACTTTTTCTTTGCGATTTCTCAGTAATTCATCAGAGCTGGCATCGCTGTGTAGATGTGCGTTATCTTGTCTCAAAAGATCTTTATCTTCTTGAGTTGTATTAGGATTATACTTTAAATCTTTCTGTGTTGTGTTGTTATCTTTTTCCATTTTCATTGTGTTTTTACTAAAGATAAAAAACAAAGTAGAAGAAAACGTCTAATTAACTTAATCACAACAAGACTTAACAAGAGTTTTGGATTTCTAGAGCAGTTGCTGCTATTCTTCTTCCATTGCGTGCGCTAGAACATCTTCTTGCTCTAGTTGATCGTCCATATCATTACGTGCAGGAACAGAGTCCTTAATTGCTACAAAAGACTTTAAACGTTCCATGTCTTCTTCTTCGCCAGTAAAGTATGGAAATACGTCCACAATAGGAGACTCTGCAATCGCAGGAATGGTGTATTCTCCCATGGTATCTTTCATGGTACTTACGGTGTTATCAAAGGCTTCTTTAACATCGTTTGCTTGTACGAGCAAGTACATATTAGTCTTGCGCTCTTTACCGCTTTCTTCATCAAAAGCGATCAAAGACACGCGAGATTTGAACCATCGATCTGTATTTTCAAAAGGATGGATCTCGGCAAAGTTGGCTACTTTAATATTAGTAATTCTAATCTCTTCATCATCTGGCAAGTAAGCTGCCATTTCTTGCGTGATTCTACTTTCTGCCTCTGTATAAGAGATGGCATCTACTAGAAAAGGTTCTGTTTTAATTTTATGAGTACCGCTTGCCTCATCAAATTTTCTATATTTTACTTTACACTCGTACCAGGTTGCGCTCATCGTTTTATTTTTTAGGACGGCAAATGTAAAGGGAAAGAGGTGCTGGTTTTAAAGTTTTTTAAGAGAGATATTCACAATGGGTGGTTATATGTTTTTGGTGGTTTGGATTTAGGGGATTCGTTGTTTTTTAATAAATTTTCTACCCACCTAAAACCTATGCTTCATCTCTCGACTACTTCCAGCATCTAACAACTTATGAAACTCTTTGATACTTGAGAAGTCGGCTAGAATGGTGTTTGTAGCTAAGATTCCTGCAACTCCAGTTTCTAGAATGGCATTTACATCTTCTGTGGTAATCCCACCAAAACCTAATAAAGGTGTTTCGGTTTGTAATGCGTCTGTTAGTGCAGCAAATCCATTGATCCCTAATGCTTTTTGAGATGCTGGAGTAGTTCTAAATGGTCCTAAAGCAATATAATCTACTTCTTTCTTTATCAAATCCTGACATTCCTTTATAGTTCCTGCAGCGGCGCCAAGACTTTGCCATGATAGGAGTTCTTTGCGCACTAGAGTAGGAGACGCATCTTTTTGATCTAGGAAAACGCCATCTGCTTTTAGTTGTATCGCAAGTTTATAATCGGTTTTAATAAATAACCGTGTTTGAAAATGCGAGGTGATCTTGTGAATTTCTTGTGCAAGCGGTAATCGCTCACCTTTAGAAATGTGTTGCAAATCCAGTTGTACCGCTTCTATTCCAGAGCTGCATGCTTTTTGAATGTGTTCTTTGTGTAATGCTGCAGTTTTGGCATCAGAAATAAAATGAAGCTTTGGGATCATAGAAATCAATATTATACTGCAAAAATATCTTATTAAAGTAGGATAAAGATTTGATAGGTTACTTTATTCTATTTGGTAAACTCTTAAGCAAGTCTTTCTATTAATTTGATTTAAAAAAAACACCGCATAAATTGAGCTATGTGGTGGTTTTGATTCCGCTTTCGCGAAAGCGATATCCTAATATTTTTTTACTTTAAAACTTTGAGCTTGACAACTTAATGACAAGTTCAACCTATTGATCAATAACCTATTGTAAAAATACTCAATTGCAAAATGGCGAAATATACTCATGTATAAGAAGTAGTAATAGTCTTACTTTGTTAGACATCCCATCAATTACAAACCAACCTTTTAAAAAAAATATATGAGTTATTTATCCTTTCATCCAGAACATGAACCATCACAAATAGACCGAAAAAAGTCGGGAAAAGCACGCAAGGCGTTCTCAGAATGGTTGATAGAAAATTACGGTACTGACTACGAAAAAAGCTTGATGCACCAGCGTTCCTTAAAAATGGCGCCTGAAGTAACAAAAGCCATTACGACTGATGCTATTCAAAAACCTCTTGTGGGAATAATAGGTGGTGGTTTTGCAGGTTTGTATGC
>CAZBCH010000377.1:0-2533 GCA_964490235.1 uncultured Flavobacteriaceae bacterium
TAGAATTTTATCTTAGGTTCTGTCCCACTAGGTCGTGCTGCAATCTTTGAGCCATCTGCTAGATAAAAAATTAAAACATTAGATTTAGGAATATCTATAGTCTCGGTTTTTTGTAATTGCTTGTTTTCTCTAGTACTTGCAGCATAGTCTTCTACGATGATGACATCTTGTCCACCTATTTGCGCTGGCGGATTTTCTCTTAAATCTACCATCATTTGTTTGATCTCTGCTGCGCCAGAGATTCCTTTCTTTACTAAGGATATTAACTTCTCTTGATAAACACCATGCTTTACATATAGCTTCAACAATTCTTTATAGACAGTGGAGTCGTTTGCTTTTGCAAAAGCGTACATCTCACAAGCCAGTAAACAAGCTGTAACTGCATCTTTATCACGAACAAAATCACCTACCATGTAGCCAAAGCTTTCCTCGCCACCACCTACAAAATCTTGTTGTGGATGATCTTTAATCATCTTTGCAATCCATTTAAAACCAGTCAGTCCTTCTTTACATTCAACATTATAGGATGTAGCTAGATCATGCATCATAGGTGTAGATACAATCGTAGAACCTATAAAAGGGTCGTTAAGAGATTTTAACTCGGTCTGTTTTAATAAGAAGTCGGTCATAGCGATCATGGTTTGATTACCATTGAGCAACACCATATTACCATCATTATCACGTACGGCAACACCTAAACGGTCAGAATCGGGATCGGTGCCTATCACGATGTCAGCATTTACTTTATTAGCAAGATCAACTGCCATTTTAAGAGCTTCAGGCTCTTCTGGATTAGGAGAAACAACTGTTGGAAACTCACCGTCAGGAAAGGCTTGTTCTTTTACCACATGTAGATCAGAATATCCAGCACGTTTTAAAGTTTCTGGAATGAGCGTTATACTCGTACCATGAAGACTGGTAAAAACTATTTTTAATCGAGAACGATCTACATCACCAGCGATTTTTCCTGCTTTAATACTGTCTTCAATAAAGGCATTGTCATCATCTTCGGTAAGTAATTCTATTAATTCTGGCTTGCCATTAAAGTTAATGTCTTTAAAGTCTAATGAACCTATTAGATCTAGGATCTCTTGATCTTGTGGTGGTACTAATTGCCCGCCATCTTGCCAGTAGACCTTATATCCATTATACTCTGGCGGATTATGGCTAGCAGTCAATACTATTCCTGCATGACAGTTTTTTGCTTTTACTGTGTAAGAAAGTAATGGAGTAGGACGTAATTCTGCAAATAGATAGACATGAATACCATTTGCGCTAAAAACGTCTGCAACTACTTGTGCGAGCTCTTTAGAATTACGACGGCAATCATATGCAATCGCTACTTTTACCTGCTCATCAGGGAATTGTGCATTTAAATACTGAGAAAGACCTTGTGTGTTTTTACCTAATGTATATTTATTAATACGGTTTGTTCCTACGCCCATTATCCCACGCATTCCACCTGTACCAAATTCTAGGTTTTTATAAAATGATTCTTGAAACTCATCATTATTTGCCGTGATCAAAGCAAGTGTACGAGTAATAGTAGCCTCGTCAAATGGTGCTTGAGTCCAAGATTGTGCAGTTTTAAGGATATGGTCTTTATTCATGTTTATGCTGTAATAGTTCTAACACAAATATAAGAATAAGTGAGCAGTCTCAGTGACCAGTATTCCGTCTAAGTCTCATTACTTTTTCTAAAAAAAGATATGGTAATTTGAATTCTAGCTTTACTAATAAAGGCAACTGCAAACTGCAATCACTAAATGGTTTCAGTGATTTTATATCGATCTTTTTGATTTCCATTTCTTAAAATCAATTCACCTAAGAATCCAGCAATAAAGAAAAGAGTCCCTAAAATCATTGTTGTCAATGCAATGTAAAACCATGGATTATCTGTTACTAGTCTATAAGGAAGATGGCTGTACATTCTATAAAGTTTTGAACCACCTACATATCCTGCAGTTATAAATCCTATAAAAAACATTAACACACCTAAAGAACCGAAAAGATGCATAGGACGTTTTCCATACTTAGAAATAAATGCGATGGTAATTAAATCTAGAAATCCATTTATGAATCGCTCGTATCCAAATTTAGTCGTACCGTATTTACGCGCTTGATGGATGACTTCTTTTTGAGTGATTTTTGTAAAACCAGCATTTTTTGCAAGAACAGGAATGTAACGATGCATCTCACCGTGAACATCTATATTTTTTATAACCTGGCAATTGTATGCCTTTAAACCACAGTTAAAATCATTGAGTTGTACGCCACTGGTCTTGCGTGCTGCCCAATTAAATAGTTTGCTGGGTAAATTTTTTGCAAGAACACTATCGTAACGCTTTTTTTTCCAACCGCTTACTAGATCATAATTTTGCTCGTATATCAAAGCATACAGTTCTGGAATTTCATCTGGAGAATCTTGAAGATCAGCATCCATAGTTATAACTACTTTTCCTTTTGCTTCATTAAAACCGGCATGAAGTGCTTGAGATTTACCGTAATTAGTTTGGAATTTGATTCCTTTAAT
>CAZBCH010000378.1:0-2484 GCA_964490235.1 uncultured Flavobacteriaceae bacterium
CAGATTCCAGATGTTTTGTTGCACTACTTTACCTTTCATATCCATCACCTTAAACTCTGCAGTGTTGGGTCCTGAAGTTCCTTGATTTAAGGCTTCGATTTCTAATTTATTAAATCCATCTTTCAGCGGTATTCCTACACCTTGGTAAGCATTTCTCAAATAGATTTTATCGACTAAGATTTTATCATCTTGCCAGATGCGTACCATATCTCCATCTTCAAATTGATGATCGCGACATACCAATCTCAGAATTTTCTCTCCTGTTCTTATCTCACCTAGAAAAGTATCGCTTTTAAAACCAGCGCCTACCGGTGCGTCTTTTTTAAATTTTTGATTCTTATACTTGATGCCTGGATCGACTAGATCTGTTTCCATGCGCATCTTGATCTCGTTATTTTCTTTAGGTCTGGTATAGGTCTTGGATTCTTTTTTCTCTGGAAACAGCATAGAACCGCCACTCTTCGTTTCTGGCACTGGTTCTATAGTTCTAGGAGTTGTCGTAGGCGTCTCTTGTCCTAAAGAAATACCTGCTGTAAGAATAAAAATAAATAAGACTAACTTTTTCATACCTGCAAGTTATCAAATTCCTTGCCTAAAATGATCACAAAGAAGTTATTTTTAGTTAAAGGTTTTGTTATAAGTAGGTCGTTTTCAGCTACAAGAGCTTTCAATAACGCATAGTCTTCTACTTTTTGAGAGCTGCGTTTGTATCCATAAAAAAAACACCTGTCATTATCACTTTATAATTACAGATGTTTTTCTATGTATATTAGAGTTGTTGATGATCTCGCTTTCGCGAAAGCGGAAACCCAACCAACTTATTCTAAACGAGTAATTTTTGCACCTATAGCACGCAATCTGGTATCTATATTTTGATAACCACGGTCTATTTGCTCAATATTGTGGATCGTGCTGGTACCTTTTGCACTCAAAGCAGCGATCAATAAAGAGATTCCGGCGCGTATGTCTGGACTGGTCATGGTAGTCGCTTTTAAATTTGAAGTGAAATCATGACCGATCACACTAGCTCTATGCGGATCGCAAAGAATGATTTTGGCGCCCATATCGATCAGTTTATCAACAAAAAACAAGCGGCTCTCAAACATCTTCTGGTGAATCAACACACTACCTCTAGCCTGCGTTGCTACTACTAGAACAATACTCAATAAATCTGGCGTGAAACCTGGCCATGGCGCGTCTGAAATGGTAAGAATAGAACCATCGATATAATTCTGAATCTCATAACCATCGGTATGTGCAGGAATGTGAATGTCATCGCCCTGACGCTCGATAGTGATTCCTAGCTTTCTAAAAGTGGCTGGGATAATTCCTAACTCGTCATATGCGACGTTTTTGATCGTTACCTCAGACTTAGTCATGGCAGCAAGACCTATCCAGCTACCTATCTCGATCATGTCTGGTAAAATGCGGTGCGTGGTACCACCTAATTTCTCGACTCCTTCTATGATCAACATATTAGAACCTATTCCAGAAATATTAGCGCCCATGCGTACGAGCATGTTACATAATTGCTGTAAATACGGCTCACAAGCGGCGTTGTAAATGGTAGTTTTACCTTTGGCAAGAACGGCTGCCATCACGATGTTTGCTGTTCCTGTTACTGATGCTTCATCGAGTAGCATGTAAGCACCATGAAGCTCGTCTGCTTCTACGCCATAGAAATATTCTTCTTTGTTGTATCTAAATTTTGCTCCTAGTTTGATAAAACCTTCAAAGTGCGTGTCCAGACGACGACGACCGATTTTATCACCACCAGGACGCGGAATATATCCTTTACCAAAACGAGCTAACAACGGACCAACTAACATGATGGAACCACGCAAGCCACGACCTTGGATTTTATATTCTTCAGACTGTAACCAGTCCAGGTTGATATTATCTGCTTGAAAGGTGTAAGATTCTTTACCGTTTTTAGTCACTTTAACGCCAAGGTTGTTGAGTAAAGCGATCAATTTATTGACATCTATAATGTCAGGAACGTTATTAATTTCTACTGGCTGATCGGTTAATAAGACGGCACAAAGTATTTGAAGCGCTTCATTTTTAGCACCTTGAGGTTGAATTTCTCCTTTTAATTGATGTCCACCTTCTATGATAAATGTTCCCATGAATAATTTTAATTGTAATTTTTAAAAATAAAGAACTTGAAGTGGTTTGTAAAGCGATCTAGTGTGAAGTATTCACAAGTAATGAACAGTTGCAAGTCGCAGTTTGCAGTGGCAGTATTCAGTAGTCAGAATATTCAACTGTCATTCCGCTGCATAGTGGAATCGCTTAATTCTTTCTCAAAATATTTAAATTAAAACATTGCCGCTATTTGTAAACCCTTTTTAAAACGCGCATCTACTAGAATTTTGACGCTTTACGACTACCTACTAATGGGTATTTCTACCCAATTTTTAATCAAACGTAAGAAATACCGCTCTTATTCAAATTAATTGCTATAAATTTCAAGAATCATTT
>CAZBCH010000379.1:0-2875 GCA_964490235.1 uncultured Flavobacteriaceae bacterium
CTGAAACATCGATTGCTCCAGATGCTCCATTTATAGATAAGCCTGCGCCTGAGGTAAAACTACCGCCGCCTAAACCAGTAACCGTTGGACTAGGGTCTGCTCCATCTACACAATAAGAACTTGATGAATAATTGAAACTTGCATCGTCTAGTGCATTTATTGTAACAGAAACGTTAGAACTGTTAGGACAAGATCCTGCTGTAGTATACATTACTGTATAGGTACCTGGTGTTGATGCTGAAACATCGATCGCTCCAGATGCCCCATTTATAGACAAACCTGCGCCTGAGGTAAAACTACCACCGCCTAAACCAGTTACCGTTGGACTTGGATCTGCTCCATCTACACAATAAGAACTTGATGAATAACTAAAACTTGCGTCGTCAATAGCTGTTGGAGTTATAGTAATAGAACCACAGCTTCCTGGTGTTACACAACCGCCTTCTCCTCTTACATAATATGTTGTAGCAGCACCGATTGCCGGTATATTGAAGGAGCTAGTTGTGGTAGTTCCTAATGGCGTTCCTCCACATGAGCCCGTATAAATATGCCAAGCAGTTGCATCATTAAGACTTCCTGCTATATTAATTGTTGCACTAGAACCAGTACATACTGTAGTAGGTGTACTCGTAAGAGTTGGAATATCCGGATCTGCACAAGGTACAGGTACTACAGGACTAGTTATATCAATAGAGTGAATTTCAAAATTTGCAGGTGGTCCACCTCCTGTAACTGTAAATACTATTTTTGCCACGCCGCTAATAGGCAAATCATCTCCAGAAAACAAAGGGTTAACAGAGGTGACTGCTGTAGTAAGTGTACCAGAAATAGTCATAGAACCTACAGGATTATCATCTTTATCAAAGTATTGAATAGTAGTACCGGTGTAAGTAGATGAACCGGTAAAATTTGCAATTTGAATATCATTCAAATCAAAGGATTCTGCATCAATATTATCAGCTTGAATGGTTAATACCTCGGTACCACCAGAAAATGACTCATCAGAACCGTATAAAACAGTAAAATCATGATTGAGGTTATTACTCACAACTAATTCTGCAATATTATTAATTGTTTTAAATCCTGTACCTCCAGAATCAGCAGCTCCTATACCTGTAAAATTTTGAGGAGCATAAAAATTTGACGCATTTAATCCAGGAATTTCTGAATGAAATGAAGGTATAAATAAAGGCTCTGAATCACTTAATTTAGCAGAAACGCTGTGTAGCGAAAATAAGATTAAGAGAAATGAAAAGAGAAAACGAGTATTGTTTTTCATAATAAAATGGTTAGTAATTAAAAATGCATTTTCGTCCTTTCGAACAAAAGCAAATTATTGAGATTATAAAATAGGTAAATAGTTTACAATTAGTAAACTAAGACTAGTTTCTTGAAGGATATGTTCCTACCGTGGCAATAATATAATGTAGTGTAGTAAAAGGTCGTCTATTTTCATGCGAAAACTGTGAACCAGAATTCCCAAGAGTCACCTGCACATTGTTTGCACCCATCACAACCGGAGAAGACGCAGTACCATCATACATATTTGTAGTCACAGAAGTACGTCTTGTAACTCGTGTCAAAGGTATTCCTAAATTTGCCGAATTTGCTTCATGATCATCACCATTTGCAGAAGACGCTTTTACCGTTCCTGTAGCTAGATGACTATGCTGTGGCAATTCTAGTGTGTTAAGTGTTACAGTCTCTACTCCACCTCTACTTCCCAATGGACGATTAGTCAAACCTGGACCTTGACCTGAACCTACCGCTATTCTTCCACGTAAATCTGGTAGCCCAAAAGTTGTACGTCCATCACCGCCATATGTGGTTCCTACTAAAGAAAACAAAGCCGAATTACCAGATATAGCCAGTAATTGACCATGACAAAAAGCCCAACCTCGAGGTGCAAAATTTCCTGCAAATAATTTTATTTGTGCTAAAAAAGGATTCATAAAGTTGGTTTTAAATTAATTTCTTGATGGAAAAACACCTTGAAGAGCTATAATATAATTAATAGCTATGTATGGTTGTATATTCGTATGTGGCTGAGAGTTTCCTGCGTTACCAACTGTAACGTCCACGTTATTTAACGCCATCGAACTGTCATTTGCTCCAGACGTATATACTTGAGTATCTACTGTTGTAGTAGGATTTAATGGTGTACTTGCTGAAGCAAAATTTGCTCCCGCAGGATCATTACTAGTCCCTGCACCACTAGAGGCTCTTACCGTTCCAGCAGCAGTATGTGTGTGGGAAGGTATCTGAGTTTGATTTAATACAACACTTTCCACTCCACCTCTTTGGCCCAAATTGTAATTACTAAGACCAGGACCAGTACCAGCACTTACCGCAGAGCGACCTCTTAAATCAGGTAAAGCAAAAGTGGTTCTCCCATCACCTCCATAAGTTGTTCCTAAAATAGAAAATAAGGCTGTATTTTGTGCAATCGCTAATAGTTGACCATGGCAAAAAGCCCAGCCTCTAGGAGCAAAATTACCAGCAAATGTTGTGATTTCTCCAATAAAAGGATCCATAATTTTAATAGTTTTTTGGTTAATAGTCTCTAAATATACCATTTAAAACGAATAATCACCAAAGCTTTTTATATATTAATTCTTTCTTAAAGAAGATATTAAGTAATGATTCAGCAATTCATTCTAAAAAAGCAATAATTCTTTTGTTTATAAATTCCGCTTTCGCGAAAGCGTAACAACTATCAAAAGTTTTTACAATAAAAAAAATGATTTACCCCAGTATGATAACTGAGATAAATCATCTTTTACGTTTAGTTTATGAACTCTTGTTCTTACTCGATTACTAGTTTTCTCACGAGCTTATCTCCTGCTTCAGTTGAAACTTCTAGTATATACAATCC
>CAZBCH010000380.1:0-4906 GCA_964490235.1 uncultured Flavobacteriaceae bacterium
ATCAGGTAGCATGTCTCCGTTTCCGTCCACATTGGCAAAATTATCAGGATCGTCGCTTTCTTTTGAAAAACTACCATTTGTACCAGCAGCATTAAAATCTGCAGTGACTGTTATTTTATTGACTACACAGCTACAAGAGCTAGAAATATCTGCTGCAGTTAAAGTGTAAATAAGTGTTCCAAAAGGATCAGTTGTGTTAATTCCAGCATTGAGCTGAGCAATTTGACCTGGAGAGGTGAACGACCCAAAATCTGCTACAGCTCTTACATTAAATAAATCAGTAGTCCCTATATTATTGATTTCATATTCATAGGTGATTTGATCTCCAGCACTTGCAAAACCGTCCATATCAATATCTACAAATGTGTCTTTCAAAGTAGCAAACATTCTTCCAGATGGATTATTGCTACTGGTCCAGATCATTGTTACATACTGTGGATTATCCACAAATGGGTTACGATTGTTTTGGTGCACATAGATATCATTGTTACGATCGATTTCTTTTTGACTTACAGGATCTTGTGCATGCCAGTCCAGTAAAAGATCGATGTACCATTGCTCATAGAACTGATCGCTAGAGCCATCACGCGGATTGTTAACACTAGCATTTGCCGCATCCCATCCAGCGTCGTTAATGTTGTTTTCATATCTAGTTGCAAAATAAAGTAACATTCTTGCAATGTCTCCTTTAAACTCATCTAGCGGTTCAAATACTTGTCCATTAAATCCAGTAGTTATAGAAGGTCCTTTTTTACTACCGTTCATATAAGTTGTAATAGATGCACCGTTTGGATTTACTTCACCAAATGGTAAATTACTTCTTCCACCGTTAACCCATCCATCAGTAGGGATTACGTGATGTGCATCGCTGCGCATAGGCTCGTTTTGACTAAAAAAACCTTGTGGATAAATGTGTTCACGATTATAACAATCTGCCTCACTATTAAAATTACCACAGTTTGCATTTACTCCTATAACCCAATTGTAAGGATCTGGTCCATTAGGATTTTCAGAATACATATCGAGTAGCGTATTTGTTTGCGTGCCGCCATCATAATATTCATCATTATCAGATGTATTGTATAAAGTTATTAATGAACTATAACTCTGGGCATTATAACCTGTAGAAATAATATTGCTCAACTCAGATTTTAACTGATAACCTGTTAGTCCATTGGCACTATTATAGTATCCTGGTGGGATTTGAGCAATTCCCATTACAGATAGTAACAAGAATGATAACGTAATATTCTTCATAAGTGTATGATGTAAATCTTTTATGTCTGTTGTAATAATATAATATTACAATAGGAGATGTTTTAATTAATTTTTCTTCAGCCTAGCCATGAAAAATCCATCAAAACCGTCTCTATGTGCATATAATGTTTGAGAATCTTCTAAGGTGAAATTCGAGCCAGCTTCAGATTTTAAGAAGGTTTCTACCTGCATTTCATTTTCTGATGGGAAAATAGAACAAGTAGCATAAACCATTCTACCACCAGATTTCACAACACGGCTGTACGATTGTAGAATCTCTTGTTGGGTTTTCTTAATATTATCTATAAACTCTGGTTGTAATTTCCACTTTGCATCAGGATTACGTCGTAAAACACCTAATCCACTACATGGTGCATCTATAAGAATAGCATCCATTTTATTATGTAGTTTTTTAATCACTTTTGTAGAATCTATTAAACGTGTCTCTACATTGTGAACACCTGCGCGGCGAGTACGTCTTTTTAATTCATTCAACTTACTTTGATAAATATCGGTTGCAATTATTTGACCTTTATTTTCCATCATCGCAGCTAGATGCAAAGACTTTCCACCAGCACCAGCACAGGCATCCATAATACGCTCTCCTGGTTTTGGCTCTAGATATGCCGCAATAAGTTGCGATCCCGCATCTTGCACTTCAAATAAACCATCGTTAAACAATTTTGTGCGGAAAACATTTGCTCGCTCATTTAAAATAAGCGCGTCTGGAAATCGCTCATGAGTAGTGGTAATGATTTCTTCGGCAAGTAATTTTTCTTTTAAAGTAGCAACATCGGTTTTAAGCGTGTTGGCTCTTAGAACTACAGGTGCTTGTTCATTAAGAGCAGTAATTTCTTGTTCCCAGAGATTACCTAATTCTGCAACACCCATTTCATCTAGCCAGTCTGGAATAGACTCTCGCATTTTACGATTATTGCGCACTTCATCAAGTCCACCTTTTATTCTTCTAACGGGCGTGTTAAAATACTCTTCCCATGCAGGAAGATCATGACCTTTTAAAACGATCCATACACTTGTAAGTCGCCATAAATCCTGTTTATTAAAAGGCTCGCTTACCTTTGCTATAGAGGCAAATAGTCTTTTATATCTTACAATATCATAAGTAGTCTCTGCAATAAAGCCTCTATCTCTAGAACCCCATCGAGTATCTCTTTTAAGAATCTTTTGTATCGCTTGATCGGCATATTTACCGTCGTTAAATATATTGTGCAATGCGTCAACTGTAGCAAGCACTAAATTGTGGTGAAATCTCATTTTGCAAAAATACGTTTATTCCTATGGAACTCGTGAATAGGAATATTATTTTTCTCTTATTATGATGCAATTTCGCTTTCGCGAAAGCGAATATAACACTACTTCATTTCCATTTTCTAACTTATTTTTACTCCATGAAGAAAATACTATTTATTGCTCTAATTATTTTGAGCGCAGCGTGTAAGGAAAAAGCAAAGGTTTCTGAAGAAAAAGAAGTTAATGAAAACAGTAGAGCAGATGTGACTATTGAGATTAATGAAGTACTTTCAGATAGTATCAGTGTAAGAGCTCTAGATTATGGAGATGGTGATTACTGGTTTTCTGGTAGCGGTGGACAATACGGTAGAATAAATGCTAAAACAGGAAAGGTAGAAATGTCCAAAGTTACCTTTGATGACAAGGAAGAAATGGAATATAGATCCATAGCTGTTACAGATCAATATACATACATTCTAAGTGCTGGTAATCCAGCATTAATCTATAAAATTACTCATGCAAATAATGAGGTACAACTAGTATATACAGAAGTGGAGGAACGTGTTTTTTATGATAGCATGAAATTTTGGAACGATCAAGAAGGTATCGCTTTTGGAGATCCTACTGAAGACTGTTTATCTGTAATTAAGACTTTTGATGGTGGTGCTACTTGGGCAAAATGTAAATGCACTTACTTACCAGATTTTATTAAAGATGAAGCAGCTTTTGCAGCCAGTAATTCTAATATTTCTATTTATAACGAGAATGTATGGCTGGCAACAGGTGGCGCTGCTGCACGAATACTACACAGCAAAGATCGCGGTTCTACTTGGGAAGAATATTCTACACCTATGATAGCAGGTAGTCAAATGGCTGGAATTTTTGCCATAGATTTTATAGATGATCAACTAGGCGTTATGATAGGTGGTGACTGGAATAAAAAGGAAGATAATCTTTATAATAAAGCTATCACCTATGATGGTGGAAAAAACTGGAAACTCATGGATTCTGGTAATGGACCTGGATATTGTAGTGATATCATCTTTGTTCCTGATACTAATGGTAAAGAAATACTGGCTGTAGGATCTGAAGGAATATGGTGGAGCGGTTCTCAAGGCGATAGCTGGAAAAAACTTACCGATGAAGGATACTACACGGTAAAAATGATCAGTAACAAAGAAGGTTATCTCGCTGGTCGTTATAAAATAAGCAGTTTCTTACTTCAATAACTCTTTTACAATTCGTTTGAATGAGTTTATCGATAAAATACACTGTTAGTAGATCTGTTAAATAGTTGTTTATCAATTACATACTGTTTAATCGTGAATTTCATCGGTGAAATAGCAGTTTTTTTTGCATATCAACTGCGCAATTCTAATATATTTGTATCGGTTTAAGTAAATAAGCAAATTAGTTTAAAGACAAAGTTGTTTATTAAAATAAAGCGGTGGAGATCGCTTAGGAAGAGAGGAGAAGTCCTCTCTTTTTTTTGCTCTAAACTTAAAAAGATATTTTAATTATTAATGAAATAGGTTTAGTTGTATCTAGAGTACTAACAGCCCATTTGCTCTTAAAATATCCATTTCTTCAGAATACCAAAAAGGTTCAAAAGCTTCAAAAATGGACTCGTAAGAAGCTTTGAGTTGAGAAAAAGTTTTAGGTTTTTGATTTGGAGCACAAATTTCTAATTGATCCAGTAACCAGTTAGCTTCTGCTTCTGGCATATGAATTTGAAAAGAGCTGGATTTATTATGAAATACCATTTCTAAAAATGTAGTCTCTTTTCCTTTTTTAGTCTTTAAGAAAGTACCTATCAAAGGGAAATTACCCAACCAGATAATTTTAGAATTGCTCTTTGCTGTTTTATATGTTTCATTATTTAAACAATCTTCAATGTAAAACGGTTCAACACTAGTAGGCGGAATTTCAAAATCAAACCATTCCTGCAGTGACATATCAAAACCGATTCCATGCATGAAGTTGAATAAGGACTTCTTTAAACCATCACTAAACTTATTGTGATCGATTCCTGTGGCATCGGTAAATTGCACATCGTTATGAGCAAATTCTATTTCTTTTAAATGCGGAGTAATACCATAATCCTTAGTATTCATACCTACTGGACTGTGCGCCGTTAGGGCAAATTGATGCCAGAAACCACTTTGAATGATGCCCAATTCGAACAACTGTCTGGTCATTTCTAGACTATCCACTGTTTCTTGAATGGTTTGTGTAGGATAACCATACATTAAATAAGAATGTACCATGATTCCTGCAACGGTAAAGTTTCTTGTTACTTGCGCAACTTGCTCAACTGTTACTCCTTTATCTATTAATTTTAATAATCGATCTGAGGCAACTTCCAGACCACCAGAAACTGCTATACAACCAGAAGCTT
>CAZBCH010000381.1:0-14900 GCA_964490235.1 uncultured Flavobacteriaceae bacterium
ACCTATGCGATTTTCCTTAGGTACTTTTACATCGTTAAATTGTAAGGTATGCGTATCACTACCACGTATTCCTAATTTATCCTCCTTTACACCTACTTCAAATCCGTCCCAACCTTTTTCTACGATAAAAGCATTAATTCCTTTATGTTTTTTCTCTTTGTCAGTTTGCGCTATTACAAGGTAATAATCTGCACTATTTCCATTAGTAATCCAGTTCTTTGTACCATTAAGCACATAGTGATCACCTTTATCAATGGCAGTTGTTTTTTGTGAAGTAGCGTCACTACCAGCCTCAGGTTCTGATAAACAAAAAGCTCCTATAGATTCTCCCGTCGTTAACTTAGTTAAATACTTTTCCTTTTGAGCCTCACTTCCATAAGTATCTAATCCCCAACAAACCAGAGAATTGTTAACTGAAACAATAACTGAAGCACTTGCATCTATTTTAGAAAGTTCTTCCATTACAAGGACGTAGGAAATAGTATCCATTCCGCCGCCGCCGTATTTAGGAGACGCCATCATTCCTAGAAATCCTAATTCTCCCATTTTCTTAACTTGCTCAGTAGGAAACTTTTGAAGATTGTCTCGCTCGATTACACCTGGTAATAATTCAGTTCTTGCAAAATCTCTCGCTGCATCCCTTATCATCAGATGCTCTTCTGTTAGGCCAAAGTCCATTTATTCTTTTATTTTTTAGTTATTTTTCCGTTTTGCAAATTTAATGCTATTCTAGTCTATTTTCAACAACTTTAAGATATGAATCATCAGTACTATAACGTTTTAGGAGTTATGTCAGGTACATCCCTCGACGGCATTGACATTGCACACGTTACCTTAGTACGTAAAGTCCGCTGGAGCTTTCATATTCACACTGCCGAAACTTTCCCTTATCCTAATGAGTTACAATTAGATTTAAAAAATGCCATTGATCTGGATGCTGCTTCATTAGATTCATTCAATGAACAGTACACAGACTACTTAGCTAGTAAAATCAATCATTTTATCACAAAAAACAATATCAAAAATCTTCTAGCTGTTTGCTCCCATGGCCACACCATTTTTCATAAACCTAATAAAGGTATTACACTCCAAATAGGCAATTTACCTCAACTAGCCAAACTGATTAACAATAGAGTGATTTGTGATTTTAGAACTGAAGATGTCGCTTTAAAAGGGCAAGGCGCACCATTAGTTCCTATAGGAGATCAATTATTATTTGGCAATTATGATTATTGTCTCAACCTAGGTGGTTTTGCTAATCTTAGTTTTTCCAGTCGTCATAAAAGAATCGCATATGATATTTGTCCAGTAAATGTGGTTCTTAATCACTATGCATTAAAGTTAGGTAAGAAATATGATACTGGTGGCGCTTTCGCGAAAGCGGGAAATGTACAAACCTCGATCCTCAAAAAATTAAATCGTCTTAAATTTTACAATTTAGAAGCTCCTAAATCACTAGGTATAGAATGGGTAAATGATCATATTTTTCAAATTCTTGATAATATCTCAAATAACAACGATATTCTAGCCACATTTACAGAACACATAGCTTTTCAAATAGCAAATCAAATAAAACCTAAAGCTAGTCTATTTATAACTGGTGGAGGCGCATTCAATACATATTTAATCGAAAGAATTAAAGAATTTACAGACGCAAGAATACTCATACCAGATGATATTATAGTAGAAAATAAAGAAGCTCTAATATTTGCATTTCTAGGTGTATTAAGGTTGCGCAACGAGAATAACTGTCTTGCCAGCGTGACCGGCGCGTTGCATGATCACAGCAGCGGTAAAATTTACGTACCTTAAGAAATTGTAAAAAAGTCTATTTACAATTGCAGTACCATTATATTTGTGCAAACTTATGACAGCCTATGAAGGAACTTCTTAAACGTTATGAAAATGCCGATCCAGAAATTGTTTTTCACTGGAATGATCCTGAAACTGATGCCGAAGGATGGACTGTAATCAACAGCTTGCGCGGTGGAGCCGCTGGTGGAGGAACCAGGATGAGAAAAGGACTTGATAAAAATGAAGTTCTGTCTCTCGCAAAAACTATGGAAATTAAGTTTACTGTATCTGGACCAGCTATAGGCGGCGCAAAATCAGGAATTAATTTTGATCCACAAGATCCTCGTAAAAAAGGGGTTTTAGAACGCTGGTATAAAGCCGTTTCGCCATTATTAAAAAGTTATTACGGTACTGGTGGAGATTTAAACGTTGACGAAATTCACGAGGTGATTCCTATGACTGAAGATTGTGGCGTGTGGCATCCTCAAGAAGGTGTTTTCAATGGTCATTTTGCTCCTACTGAGGCAGATAAAATCAACCGAATAGGTCAACTGCGACAAGGAGTCATTAAAGTTATAGAAAATCCCTCTTTTTCTCCTGACGTCTCAAGGAAATATACTGTGGCAGATATGATTACCGGCTTTGGTGTTGCTGAGGCGGTTAAACATTTCTATGATATCTACGGAGGCGATGTAAAAGGAAAACGTGCCGTTGTACAAGGATTTGGTAATGTAGGTAGTGCTGCTGCCTTCTACCTTTCACAAATGGGTGCAAAAATAGTAGGAATTATAGATCGCGTGGGCGGTCTTATCAATGAAGATGGCTTTTCTCACCAAGAAATTACCGAGCTCTTCTTAAATAAAGATGGAAATACCCTTAGAGCAAAAGAATTAATTTCTTTTGAAGAAGTTAATAAACGCATTTGGAATATAGAAACAGAAATCTTTGCTCCATGTGCTGCTTCTAGATTAATTTCTCAAGAACAAATTGATCAAATGATTTCTTCTGGTTTAGAAGTAATTTCTTGTGGTGCAAACGTACCTTTTGCAGATAAGGAAATCTTCTTCGGTTCTATTATGGAACACACAGATGAGAAAGTAAGTCTTATTCCAGATTTTATATCTAACTGTGGTATGGCACGAGTTTTTGCTTATTTCATGGAGCGTCGCGTTCAAATGACTGATGAGGCTATTTTCAATGACACGAGCATGACCATACGCAACGCAATTCAAAATACATTTAATAACAACAGTTCAAAAAAGCAAATCAGTTCTACTGCATTTGAAATTGCACTTAAACAATTAGTTTGATGAAATATTTTTTAGGTAATAGCCCTAGGTGGTTCAAATTAACAATGATCGCCTTTTTAATTTTTAATGTAATAGGTTATTTCACTCTTGATGGAATGGTGATGGGTTGGATTTTTATAGCAGAGTTCATTTTCTGTCTAGCTATGGCTTTAAAATGTTATCCACTCCAGTCCGGTGGATTACTCGCCATTCAAGTACTTGCATTAGGATTAACGCATCCTATGTATGCAAAGGATCATGATACTCATGAGTTTCTATATGATGAAGCTGGCAACCATATTTTAGGTGGTGTGTATGCAGAGGTTGCACAGAACCTAGAGGTAATTTTACTTCTAGTTTTCATGGTTGCAGGAATCTACTTCATGAAACCTTTATTGATGTACATCTTTGTAAAACTATTTACGAAGATTAAATCAAAACTAGCATTATCTCTTGTATTCTTATTAATAAGCGCCGTTTTATCTGCATTTTTAGATGCGTTAACAGTAACAGCTGTTCTTATTAGTGTAGGAATAGGATTCTATAACGTATATCACAAAATTCACTCCAGTGATTTAGATTTAGACCATGATAATACTTTAGATAGAAAACAGTTAAGCGGTGAGACCTTAGAAGAGTTTCGTTCTTTCCTGCGCAGTCTAGTTATGCACGGTGTTGTAGGTACCGCTCTAGGTGGAGTTTGTACTATAGTAGGAGAACCTCAAAACCTGCTGATAGGTTCAAAAATGGGCTGGGATTTTATTGAATTCTTTAAGGTGATGACCGTTGTAACAATGCCTGTTCTCGCAGCAGGAATTTTAACTACCATCTTTTTAGAAACCACAAAAACATTTGGTTTTGGTCAGAAAATGCCACCAGTGGTACGCACAATAATTGAAGGATGGATGGAGAAAAGAGATCAAGAACGTACTGACAAAGAAAAATATGCTCTTGTAGTTCAAGGAATATCTGCCGTACTACTTATAGCTGGACTAGCATTGCATGTAGCACCAGTTGGTTTCATCGGTTTAGGACTAATAGTAATACAAACTGCATTTATGGGAATCACAGATGAACATAGTCTAGGAAAAGCTTTTGAAGAAGCACTACCCTTTACAGGACTTTTGGTTGTCTTTTTTGTAATCGTTGCGATGATACATGATCAGCATCTATTTGCACCTATTATACATTGGGCACTAGAACAAGATCCTTCTACGCAACCATCCATATTTTATCTGGCAAATGGATTTTTGAGCATGATATCAGATAACGTTTTTGTAGCAACCGTTTACATTAATGAAGTTAGTAATGCATACGAAGCTGGAACAATAACTAGAGAACAATATGAGCATCTTGCAGTGGCAATTAACACAGGTACAAATCTACCGAGTGTTGCAACACCTAATGGACAGGCAGCATTTCTATTTCTATTGACCTCAGCATTAGCACCTCTTATTAATTTGTCTTACGGTAAGATGGTAAAAATGGCACTACCTTATACTATTGTTTTGACTTTAGTAGGATTAGGCTGTGTTTGGTACTTTTTATAAGAAAAGAGTATTATTGTAAGAGATTGTAAGAGATCTCGCTTTCGCGAAAGCGGGATCTCCACCATCATTTGCACTATGCAATACAATGAATTGCATATAAGTTACGTTAACAACCATACTAATTATACATATAAATGAGTTTACTTTTTCAAGAAACTGCAGAACTTGCTTCAGAGGCTGCTCCTTTAGTAAATGAAGAATCCCAATCATTAATCGGTCTAATAACTGCTGGCGGTCCTTCTGGAACGGTGATTATAGGTGTACTACTTCTACTTTTATTTTTTGCTATCTATATTTATTTTGAGCGACTTATGAAAATTAGATCCAGCTCAAAGATTGATAGTAATTTTATGCTTCAAATTAAAGATCATATTTCAAACGGGAGATTAGACAGTGCAAAAATGCTTTGTGCTAAAGAGGATTCACCAGTAGCACGACTTACTGAAAAAGGAATAAGCCGTATAGGATCACCTCTTGAAGACATCAATAGCGCCATAGAAAACGCAGGGAAATTAGAAGTTTACAAACTAGAGAAAAATGTGAGCATGCTTGCTACCATTGCTGGTGCTGCTCCTATGATAGGATTCTTAGGTACCGTTATAGGAATGGTTATCGCTTTTAAAACCCTGGCAGATGCTGGTGGTAGTGCAGACATGGGAAGCCTTGCTGGTGGTATTTACACGGCTATGATTACCACTGTAGCAGGATTAATTGTAGGTATCGTCGCTTATATAGGTTACAACCATTTAGTTGTTAAGACAGATAAAGTTGTACATCAAATGGAAGAAAATGCATCAGATTTCCTTGATCTTTTAAATGAACCTGCTTAATTATGAATTTAAGAGGTAGAAATAAAGTAAGTCCAGAGTTTTCAATGTCGTCCATGACTGACATTGTATTTCTATTATTGGTATTCTTTTTGCTTACATCTCCATCCATAACACCAGAGGCACTGGACCTTTTATTACCTAGCGCTGGTGGTAAAACACAAACGCAAGGTAAAGTCACGGTAAGCATTTCTAAAGATGGTGATTATTATGTAGATGCTGCACAAGCAACAGAAGAAGATTTAGAAAGTAGGATTTTAGGAGTATTAGAAGGAAAGGACAAACCTACAATCATGTTGCGATCTGATAAAGATGCGGCAGTTAGCCATTCTGTTAAAGTGATGGATATCGCAAATCGTAATAAAATACAAATTGTACTGGCTGTAAAAAATAATTAGACATGAGCTATTTAAAGACAAAAGAGCAAAAGATTTCTGCAGGAGTAAGTATTGCTATTATTTTAGTGCTCATTCTATTATTTAGATTTGTCTCAGTTATTAATGTTATAGAAGCACCAGAAGAATCTGGAATAGCGATAAACTTTGGTAACACAGCGGTAGGATCAGGTCCTGTAGAACCAGCACAACCTACTAAAGTTTCACCACAATCAAATCCAGAACCAGAAACACAACCAGTAACACCACAGGTAGACAATGTAGTTACTCAAAATAATACAGATGCTCCATCTGTAGTTTCTGACCCAACAGTTACCCAACCTGATCCTAAACCAGAAACAAAGCCTACACCTAAACCTGTAGAACCTAAACCAGACCCAAAACCAGATTCTTCTGTTTTAGACGCCATCAATAGTGCTACAGGATCTGAAGCGGTAGATGGAGAAACCAGCACGGGAGAAGGTCCTGGTGATGGACCTGGAAATAAAGGAGATATTAATGGTGACCCATATGCAAATACATATTATGGAGCACCAGGATCCGGTACTGGCGGCAAAGGTTATGGCCTAAACGGAAGAGGTAAATTAGCTGGTCGAGGCGTCGTTCAAGACTGCGATGAAACCGGAAGAGTAATCGTAGAAATTCAAGTGGATCGTTCAGGAAAAGTTATAAAAGCTACTCCAGGAAAAAAAGGAACCACAAATAGAGTACAATGCTTACTAGATGCAGCAAAAGAAAGCGCCCTTACCTATAGATTTAGCGCCGCTCCAAAGGCCAAAAATATACAAATAGGTTTCATAGAAGTGATATTTAAAGTAGGAGAATAATTGTCCAATTATCCACAGACACTGGAATGGCTGTTCTCACAGCTTCCTATGTATCAAAGAACAGGTACATCTGCTTATAAGGCAGATTTACACAACACTATTACACTAGACAATTATCTAGGTAATCCACACAAATTTTATAAAACTATACATGTAGCTGGAACTAATGGCAAAGGATCTACTTGCCACCTTATTGCCAGCGCATTACAAGAAGCAGGATATAAAGTAGGTTTGTATACCTCACCACATCTTAAAGATTTCAGAGAACGCATTAAGATTAATGGTAAAATGTGCGAGAAAGAATTTGTTGTGGATTTTGTAGAACAGCACAAAGATTTTTTTTCTAAAGAGCAACTTTCATTTTTTGAAATGACAGTAGGAATGGCATTTCAATATTTTAAAGAACAACAAGTAGATATTGCTGTTATTGAAACTGGATTAGGTGGTAGACTGGATTCTACTAATATTATAAAACCTATCATTACTGCAATTACTAATATTGATAAGGATCATACCGCAATTCTAGGGAATACTTTTGTCAAGATTGCTACCGAGAAAGCAGGAATTATTAAGGAGCATACACCTATAGTTATAGGCGAGCAAAAAGGATTTTTGAAGTCTCGCTTTCAAGAAAACGCTGCTAAAAAAAATGCTTTTATACATTTTATAGATCATCGTTCAAAAAGTATTCCTACCGACTTAAAAGGAACTTATCAAAAAGCCAATACAAGACTGGCTAAAAAAGTTCTAGAAATAGTAGTAGAGAGAAACAAAATTTCAGTCACTCCTGAAAATATTAATAACGGATTTCTAAATGTTGTTAAGAACACTGGTTTAAGAGGAAGATATGAAATTGTAAAACTAGAACCTAAGACAATTCTGGACACTGCGCACAACGTCGCAGGAATCTCGCAACTCTTTAAGCAAATTCTTAAAGAGCCATACGAGCGGTTACATATTGTTATGGGAATGGTAAATGATAAAGATGTAAGTAAGGTTTTAAAATTATTACCTAAAAATGCAAGCTATTATCTCGCTAGACCAGATATTCCACGAGGTATGCCAGTAGTACAACTTAGTGCATATTTTAAACAACACAATTTACAACATACTACTTTTGAAACTGTAAATCAAGCTTTTGAAAGTGCCGCAAAGCAAGCTCATAAAGATGATTTAGTTTTAGCAACAGGAAGCACTTTTGTAATAGCAGAAATTATTTAAAAAAAATAAAAAAATTGCTTTGCAAAAATAAAAACAGTTGTATATTTGCATCCGCTTTAGGGCGCGTAGCTCAGTTGGTTCAGAGCACTTGGTTTACACCCAAGGGGTCAGGGGTTCGAATCCCTTCGCGCCCACAAAAGGTCTTCAGAAATGAAGACCTTTTTTTATGTCTTAATTTATTTTTCCTACTTAATTTAAATTGGGATTTTACTCATAAAAATATTACATCTTTAAATAAATCTTTTTTCCTTTGTAATCGATAACGGCTTTTGAGGCTATCAAAAAGTCTGCTCCTAATAATCCTTGTATGGAACGCATACCTTCTGTTTTTAAGGCGTTATTAATATATGTCATATCCATACTTAATAAGGTAACATCTTCATCATTCCAGTCGCCTAACTCTAACGTGTTTTTATGAGAAATTCTAGGACGTAAAGAACCACTTGCTGTACCTATTTGTCGATCCATGAATTCAGTTTCTAATTGAAATTCCTTGTACATTGCCTGATTCACACACGTAGCACTTGCCCCAGTATCGATAATAAATCTTCCCTTATGACCATTTATAGATGCTTTGGTGACTATATGACCGCTTTTTGATGCGACTCTAATATTATGATCTATGTAACCTTGTGACAGTAGTAATTTCTTAAGCGATGACATCTAAATAGGATTATGGGGTAAATATAATTCCGCTTTCGCGAAAGCGGACTAAACACTAGCCACTTCTTTACTAAAAGTCAGATATAAATATATAGGTATAACGATATCTTATTACCTAGATGGTATTTGCTACTGTATACAAACCTTATTTTTGCAAAATGATTTTTACAGATACACATACCCATTTATACAGCGAGGCGTTTGAAGATGATCAAGATGCCATGATACAGCGAGCACTAGACAAAGGAGTGCAACGCTTTTTTGTACCTGCTATTGACTCTACCTACACGCAATCCATGCTGGATCTTAAAAATAAATATCCCGAGCAAGTCCATTTAATGTGCGGCCTTCATCCTACTCATGTAAAAGAAAATTACAAAGAAGAACTTGCACATGTAGAACAAATGCTTGCTAAAGAAATCTATGTTGCGGTAGGCGAAATAGGAATGGATCTATATTGGGATAAAAGTTTTAAAACACAGCAGCAAGAAGCATTTCATACTCAGATACAATGGTCTTTAGATCGTAATTTACCTATAGTGATTCACTGTCGTGAAGCATTTGACGAAGTCTTTGAAGTACTAGAAGATTATAAAAACACATCGCTTCATGGTATTTTTCATTGTTTTACTGGAAATTTAGAACAAGCAAAACGCGCCGTTGACCTCAACATGAAATTAGGAATAGGTGGTGTAGTAACTTTTAAAAATGGTAAAATAGATCAATTTCTAGAACAGATACCCTTATCTGAAATCGTATTAGAAACAGATGCTCCTTACCTAGCGCCAGCTCCTTACCGTGGTAAACGCAATGAAAGTTCTTACCTCATAAAGGTGGCAGAAAAGCTCGCGACTATTTATAATAAAGACATTAAAGAAATTGCAGAGGTGACAACCTTAAATTCACGTGAAGTTTTCGATATATAAATTTGAGATCATTACATTTGTTTTATACACTTGAGATTTGAATAAATACGATGATATAAGGTTTTTTAATGATGCAGAGGTGCAAGTGGCGCTTAAAAGTGCTGTGCGACATCCTATGATCAAGGCACTTTTTCAATATACCTTTAAAGAAATGGATTATGAAGAAGTTAAAAAAATAGTTTTATCATGTAAATCTATTAATGACTTTCAACGTGATGTTATTAGCAAAACGGTAGAGCGAGTACTTGATGAGTCCAGTGCAGGTCTCACAACAACTGGTTTTTCAAATTTAGATCCTAACTCAAGTTATTTATACATTTCGAATCATAGAGATATTGTTCTAGACACCTCATTGATTAATGTGATTCTTTTTAGAAAGAACCTAATAAGAACAGCAAGTGCAATAGGTGATAATCTAGTGCAACGACCATTTGTTAATGCATTAAGCAGATTAACACGCAATTTTATTGTTAAACGAGGCGCAAGCCCCAGAGAAATTCTTGTAAGTAGTAAAAAGTTAAGTGAATATATTAACTTTTTAATTCATGAAGAGAACAGAAGTGTCTGGATAGCACAACGTCAGGGAAGAACTAAAGATGGTAACGATATAACAGAACAAGGCGTGCTAAAAATGATAGCTCTTGCTGCCGGAAAGGATGGACTAGAAAATTATTTAAACAACCTGCGCATTGTACCTGTTTCTATATCTTACGAATACGATCCTACAGACATATTAAAAGTTCCCGAACTTCTAGCAAAACAAGCAGAACAAGAATATATAAAATCTGAAAATGAAGATTTTAATAGCATACTTAAGGGTGCACTAGGACAGAAAAAACACATTCATATTCACGCTGCAAAACCTTTTAAGATTACAGAAAAAGAAAATCAAAGTACCAATCAGGTTTTACAACGCGTTGTGCAGCACCTAGATAATGAGATTCAAACCAATTATAAATTATGGCCTACAAACTATGTAGCACATGATTTATTAACCAGCAGCAATAAATATAAAGGTCATTATACAGATCATGATATGCAGCAATTTGAACGTAGACTGCGTTTAAGAGTTAATGTAGAGGATCATAAAGCCGTAGAAAGCTTCTTGAATATGTATGCGAGACCGGTGTTAAATAAAGAAAAACTGGCTGTAACAAATGAAGCCTAAAATATTACTCATCTATACCGGTGGAACCATCGGGATGATGAAAGATCCAGAAACCAAAGCCTTAAGAGCCTTTGACTTTTCTAAACTACTAGTTCACATTCCAGAAATCAAACAATTAGACTGCGAGATAGACACTTATTCTTTTGAAGAACCTATTGATTCCTCTGACATGAACATTCAAGAATGGCGCAAATTAGGCGATGTCATTTATGCACATTACGACGATTATCATGGCTTTGTAGTACTACACGGTAGCGATACCATGTCTTTTACTGGTAGCACTCTTAGTTTTATATTTGAGAATCTTACTAAACCTATTATTCTTACTGGATCACAATTGCCTATAGGTGATTTGCGTACCGATGCAAAAGAAAACCTAATTACCAGTTTACAGCTTGCTACACAACACAAAAAAGGAATACCGATTATACAAGAGGTTTGTATTTACTTTGAATACCAGTTGTATCGAGCAAACCGCACATCAAAGATAAATGCTGAGCATTTTGAGGCATTCAGCTCTCCTAATTATCCACCACTTGCCATAAGCGGTGTACATTTAAATATAGATACTCAGTTGCTGTGGAAACGCAAATTAGTAGACCCTTCATTGCGCGATGATGATCTCGCTTTCGCGAAAGCGGAATCAGATAAAAAATCTCATATTAATAGCAATCCTATGAATTACCGCCCACATCTTGAGGATGCGGTAGTGGTTTTAAAGCTATTTCCAGGTATCACAGAAGAGGTTGTTAATGCAATTTGTCGTATTGAAGGTTTAAAAGGTATTATTTTAGAGACCTATGGAAGCGGTAATGCACCTACTCAAAAATGGTTTATAAACCTGCTCAAAGAAGCATTAAATAATAATATCAGAATCGTTAATGTCACGCAGTGTGTGGGCGGTGCGGTAAGCATGGGCAAGTATGAAACAAGCACACAACTTAAGAAAATCGGTATCGTTTCTGGTAAGGATATAACGACCGAAGCGGCACTTGCAAAAATGATGTACTTGCTAGTTCATACCAGTACGATAGAAGACTTTAGGTTATATTTTGAAACATCACTAAGAGGTGAAATAACCGATTCGATTGCATGATCAAAAAAAATTGGTCTTAGTGTATTAATACCGTATTATTGCAAATTCAAATGAACCAGTGAGGTGGCCGAGCGGTCGAAGGCGCACGCCTGGAAAGCGTGTAAACGGAAACGTTTCGAGGGTTCGAATCCCTTCCTCACTACTTTTAACAGATAAAAGGAGCACAAGCAAAGCTTGATTGCTCCTTTTTTTATACTGTATTAATACTCTAGATATATTGATCAAGAATTTACTATTATATGATAAATAACAGTTTCTCATTACAAAGAAAGCCCTAGAATGAACTAGAGCTTTTTTTTTTAGAATTAAGATAATCTAATCTATAATGTCTTCTAATTTTTTAATCGTATTTAATGTATTTTGAATTCCATCAAGTTGGTAGCGTAGTACATCTTTAGTTTCATGAAGGTAATTCTGGTTGTCTAATATATCCTGATATTCACTTACTGCAGCTTCATCACCACGTATACACTCTTCTAAGATGGCTTCGTCGTCCTTACCTACTATAGCTGTTTTAAAATCCATCCAGGTTCTATGAATAGCTCCTTCAGTGCTTCCTGATTTCACAGGCGTTTCGTTTAAATCTCTTATGGCTTTATCGAGTTCGTTTGCATTGCGACTTCTACTTGCAGCCTGGCGCTTGAAATACAATTTCAACCGCTCATTATTCGTTTCTAGTAATGCATTTTTATAGCCTTGTTCTGTATCATAGTTTTTTTCTAGTAATTGATTCAATGCGCTTACTGTCTCGTCATGTGCTAGTTGCTTAGCTTTTTCTCTTGTAGTTTCCATTTCTTTCTTATTGTGTTAATTTTTCTAATTTCTGATTCATCTCCTTAACCTCTTGGTTACGCTTGTGTTCCATGTAATAATTATAGGCCTGTAAAGCGAGTTGTGCGACAGTTAATATTCTAAAGAACTTTTTCATGTTTTTATTTAAAAATAACCCTGGATGTTGTCTTTAGGTAATGATTTAGCACAGTTTAACGACTTAATACTAACACATTCATAAAATAAACGGCAAAACACCATTAAATTCACATATTTTTTAACACATGACTAGAGTCTATCACCTACTGATTCACTCCAGTCTTTAATTCTAGGACCAAAACATTCTAATATAGCATCAACACCCATTACACTTCCTTTACAATTACGCCCTAATGCTGCCAGCTGTATAGCATCGTTTTCATGAGTTAATATTAAAGTCCCATCCTTATTTGTAGCAATACCTAAATTACTAGTGACTGGCTTTAACAAATCGTCTTGTAAAAGATTTTTTATTATGGGACTTTTGATATCTTGTAATTTAGGTGCGTCCAGCACCGTATTGATCATCACATTAATTGTAGAATCGCTTTGCGCCTTTGTAATTAACCAATGGTCTTTTTCACACTTTACATTTGGGTTAGATAAGTAATTCAAATTGATAACACCATTCTCGATTAAAGACAGCATCTGGATCATACTTTCTACCGGTGGACCGTAGGAATAGCTCTTTGTGCTTTCATCTAATTGTATAACTTGTTCCATGACTAAATCATGAAGATGTGAATGAGAAAACAGCTTATACATATCAGGCTGTAAATGCCTCCACACTTGCCCGATAACATAATCCAGACTTACCTGAGTTTTACCCAAAGACATCTCAATAGTTTTAGAAATGTATTTTTTTGTTTCCAGTTCTCTATCTAGAATAACCTCATGTTTATAGCTCATATCATTAAGCCATTCTTTAGCTACTATTTCAAGTGTTAATTTATCAACAGTAGACTTGAATGAAGGATGTCCCATCAATTTATTAACTGCTATAGGAACAAAGGCGTCTAGTAAAAATTCAATATTATTTATTGAATGAGCGTCTAACAATTGTTCCTTAATCATAGCCTTAAAACCATCTATCTGTTGTTTAGAAGGTTTAAATAAACGATCTACTTTTTTCCCTAAAGGTTTTGGAACTAGCGGTAATCCGTCAATAGAAAATGGTATCATTTCTTTTACAGATGTATAACTAGGCCTGTATTTTAATCTCCAGTCGTTTTCAATAGACTCAAATACGGCCCCTTTCTCTAGAGTTAACTGTCTCATGATATCAATCATGGCTAGTCCAAAACCTCTAATCCCTACGACATCATTAGCTTCAACATTCTCAATAACATCACTCTCGTAAGGATTATCAAAAAGAAGCTTATTACCGTTATCACAATGATTCTTCCATGATTTAACTTGAGAATCATCATAGGTAGGTTGATGCCCTATAGTTAGTAAACATTCATCAAATTCCTTTGCTTGTTTTGAGTCGTCCAAAATCACAAATTTATTTTCATCATACTGGACTTGATGCACAAACGCATGATTAATGGTTAACCAGCCTTCGTTAATCAGCACCTCAGCAATAGTTTTAAATCTATGGTTTAAATAGTTTCCCATTTTGTTTCTTTCGGGAAACGCATCTACAGTATCATCTACTTCATGACCATACTTTTCTTTCATCCATTGCAAGAAAGATGGGAAACTAGGAATTTCAAAAACAGACATATCAATCCTTTCTCTTCCCTGTAAATCTACTAGAGCCCTATCAGCAATATTCAACCAGTTGGCATCCGGTTGATCCATTTTCCAGACCTGACCACTTCCTAAATGGGACTCCTTCTCATAAATAGTTATGTTTATTTGTTTTTGAGTTCGCTTTCGCGAAAGCGAGTACATTAAACACTCTAGGCTATGTAAACCTCTAGGACCACATCCTACTATTGCTAATTTTTTCATGAGATAAGAATAATACTTTAAGTAGCACACTCTTGTTAACAGCAGTATAATAATTTTCTTGAGTACAATTATTAAGCAGCTGGTTTAAAAATTTAATTATACAGTCACAACAAAGAATACCTACAGCATCATCCTTAAGAAAAGGTATAGAGCTGTGCGAGCTCTGTACCTATTGAGCTACCTATAGCGACACCCATTCCTCCTAGTCTCACGCCACAATAGATATTATGACCTACTTGCTTTATGACAGGATCTTTACTATTTCCTACACCCATAATGCCAGACCAACGATGGTCAATTTCAAATGAAACATCTGGTAAAATTATGGATTGTAATAGCTCTTCTAAGCGATTTTGAATAAGTGCAGATTGTGCA
>CAZBCH010000382.1:0-2857 GCA_964490235.1 uncultured Flavobacteriaceae bacterium
TCAAATGCAAAACGTGTGGCGAGCAGATCGTCCACAGAAAGGTCGTTTTAGAGAATTTACACAGTGCGATGCAGATGTGGTAGGAAGCGATTCTTTGCTGCAAGAAGTAGAATTGATCCAGTTGTACGATGCTGTTTTTACCGATTTAAAACTTACAGGTTGTACGATTAAAATCAACAACCGTAAAGTACTCGCTGGTATTGCTGAGGTTATGGGCGCCGAAGATAAACTGATAGACTTTACAGTTGCTCTTGATAAACTGGACAAAATAGGTAAAGAGAAAGTTCAAGAAGAAATGCGTTCTAAAGGTATTGATCAAAATGCGATTGATGTGCTGGATCCTGTTTTTAGTCTTTCAGGATCTTATGCAGATAAGATTGCTAGTATGAAAGAGCTGCTTAAGGAATCGGCAATAGGACTTCAGGGAATTGAAGAGTTGGAATTTATCAATTCTTTTATTGATAATTCAAGTCTTAAAAGTGCTGTTCTCGATCTAGATATAACTTTGGCGCGCGGTTTGAATTATTACACTGGTTGCATTTTTGAAGTTGCTGCCCCAGATGGTGTAAATATGGGAAGCATAGGCGGCGGCGGCCGTTATGATGATTTGACTGGTATTTTTGGGTTGAAGAATGTGAGCGGTGTAGGAATCAGTTTTGGATTGGACCGCATCTATTTAGTCATCGAGCAATTAGACCTTTTCCCAGATTCAGTTAGAGCAGGAGTACAGGTGTTGTTCATCAACTTTGGTGCGATAGAAGCGCGTTATTGTGCTGGATTATTGTCTCGCTTTCGCGAAAGCGGAATCAAAACAGAGCTTTATCCAGATAGCGCAAAGATGAAAAAGCAAATGTCTTATGCAGACCGTAATGAGATTCCTTATGTGATTCTAGCCGGTGAAGATGAGATCGCGAGTGGTAAGTTGAACCTTAAGAACATGCGCACTGGCGAGCAATCGCTGTTAACTGTGCAAGAGGTGATTGATCTATTGAAATAATAAGATAAGCATAATCATGTGTCATTAGTCTTTTTTAAAAATATGTTTGTGCGTATTTAAAACCACTTAAAAAGAAAATTACCTAGGACTTAAAAGGAACGACGGCGTTGCGGTTGTTATTATTCATTTATCTCTGGTGTAATTGCTCAAGAAGATGTCTTTATCAAAGAATATCTAGGACCAATAGCAACCTCAAGAAATTACCTAGTTCTCGTGGCGCGTTCTATGACAAAGGAACATTATAGTTTTAGAGCAACACTAGAATCCATGAGAGTTGTAGAACAGCATACGTGTATTCCACTGGTGCGGTCTCAAGCTATCAGTTTTATTAGGTGAACGTAAATCACAGGACTGAAATACTGATATAAAGCTTTAAGTTGTGCAAAAATCCAAAGAAGATATGATTGCCAAAATCAACGAGACTTTTGATACAACGATTGCTTTTATTTCAAGTTTTACGGTGGATTTATTAGTAGAAATTTTGAATATTATTTCCATACACTGTTCATACACTATACATACTTTATCTATTAAGTATCTATTAAGTATCTATAAGTGTGTTATCAAGCTTTTTTCATTCATTTATCAAAGTGAAATGATTGTAAAGAAATCATTGTAAATGCGTTTTATAAAATTCTTAATTCTAAACGTTAAGAGACCACGTTTATATTATAATGCAATAGTATTATAAGAGAATATTTTTAATTGAATAGCATACCAGGATTTTAGTGCAAGAATGATTTTAGCATTTGCTGAATTATTTATTTTAGGATAATGAGAAAGCACTAATCTGGATAAAGAACACAAAAACATGCGTTTATCCCGGTAATTTATAAGGGATAAAGAGTATATTTGGGAAGATATAACAAGTTAGGCACAATTAAAACAAACTGTGGAAAAAGAACCAACATTTACGGAATTCATTGAGCATATATGCAAAAGACCTTTAATGTATTGCTTGGAAAGCACTTTTAATGAAATCTCTGCTTTTATAAATGGATATTCTTTTGCTAAAAAAACACCAATAAGCGGAACTGATTTTCATCGATTTGTATGTTTAAAAAATTCATTTCCGACAAATTATATTTGGACTTATGTGATTAAGACTTGTGCGAAAAATGATGAAGAAGCCATATCGCTTATGAAAAATACAATTCTCGAATTTTGTGAATTGAAAAATAGAATGAACGAAGATGAAATAATGCAATTTGCAATTGATAATGCTAAAACGAAAGAAGGAGAACCTGAAAAAGTATTTCGAAAATTTGACAATGCATTATTAAAAGGAGATAAGAAAGTCATCCAATCTCTAATTGTCGATAATGAAAAAGCGGATTTATTATGGATTGGAGAATATCCAGAATCTGTCGCTGAACAATTAAGCTATTTATCCGACGGACAATCTATAAAGAGAATTTACGAATCTGAAAACGGAGAAAACATAAAAATATTGACTTCTGGTTGGCCATTTCCGATTGAGATGGTTTTGGAAAATGGAGAATGGAAAATAAATGCCGATAAAATAATTGAATTAAGAACTAAAAATAACTGTGCCTAACAATGGCTATAAGCAATTGCTGGTTCTCGCCTACTTTGGAAATTCCGCAGGAATTTCCAACTTGGTGTTTACTTGCAAAGTTTAGTACTAAACCACGCAACTACTCATAGCCGAGACCGTTCAAAAGGACTATTATCTTAAAGTCGTTACGCAACCCCTATAGGATATCCTAATCTTATTTATAAACGATCATGATGAGTAGAACTGCTTTTTATGTACTTGCTGTGCTTTTGTTGGTATCATGCTCCGATACCGACGATACCGGTGATGCTAACACCGAGGTTCAGATCAGGTTAGCGAAT
>CAZBCH010000383.1:0-2302 GCA_964490235.1 uncultured Flavobacteriaceae bacterium
TTTGCTTTAGTGCGTTCACCGCTTTCACGATCTTCTACCCAAACGTCCATATAAACTTCCATAGAGGTGTTAAAAGCTCTAGTCACTTGTGCTTCTATAGTTACTACACTTCCTAGAGGCACCATTCTATTAAAAGCCACATGATTTACAGATGCGGTCACCACAATACGCCTAGAATGGCGTCTCGCCGCGATACTAGCCGCACGATCCATACGCGCCAGCAGCTCACCACCGAATAAGTTATTCAACGGATTTGTCTCACTAGGCAATACCATATCGGTTACGGTAGTAAATGATTGTGATGGTGTTTTAGGTTGCATGGTGCTCAAATTTTTTGCAAAGGTAGTCGGTAATTTGTGTTGAAGTCAATTATTTAAGAAAAGATTGAAGTTATAATTTTCCCACTTTCGCGAAAGCGAAACCTAAACACAACCCATAAAAAAAACGCCTACAAATCGATGCTTGTAGGCGTTTTAAGTTTTTAAGTAAGCTCGTTACCGTCTTTATCTTTGAAATGATATTCTAGATAAGTATAGGCATCTCGAGGCATTACCTTGATCCATTTTTTGTGTTTCATAAACCATTTAGATCGTATAGAAGGATAACCCTTTGTAATAAAGGCGGCGATAAAAGGATGCGCATGTAGCGTTACCTTTTTATGTCCTGCCTTGAGGTGTCTTTCTAGATTTTCTTTGATTTCCTGTATGACTAGGATAGGAGCTTGTATCTCATTTCCATTACCATCAGGACTTTCCTCACGAGTTTTGATATTAACTTCTTGTCTTACACGCTGTCTTGTAATCTGGATCAAACCAAATTTACTAGGCGGCAAGATTTTGTGTTTTGCTCGGTCGTCAGCCATTTCATCGCGCATGTGTTCATAGAGTTTCTTGCGATTCTCTGCCTTGCGCATATCGATAAAATCTACCACTATAATTCCACCCATATCTCTAAGCCTTAACTGGCGTGCAATTTCTGTTGCTGAGATCATGTTTGTTTCTAGTGCGGTGTCTTCCTGACTATCTGCTTTATTAGATCTATTACCTGAATTTACATCTATAACGTGCATAGCTTCAGTGTGCTCTATAACAAGGTAAGCACCTTTACTCATAGACACTGTACGGCCAAATGATGTTTTAATCTGTCGTTCTATACCGTATTTCTCAAAAATGGATGTTTTGGGATTGTGGTATTTTACAATAGATTCTTTATGTGGGGCAATAGTTTTTAAATAGTCTTTAATTTCTTCATAAACTTCTTGATCGTCTACGACTATGGAAGTATATGTATCGTTAAAAACATCTCTCATAAGGGAATTAGTACGACTTACTTCTGTCATAACTTTAGTAGGGAAAGCAGCTTTATGCATTTTACTGCACATGTTTTCCCACTTTGTAACAAGATTTTGTAAATCTTGGTCCAGATCTGCTACTAGTTTACCTTTTGCGACTGTGCGTACAATAACGCCAAATCCTTCAGGTTTAATGCTTTTTACAAGTCTTTTAAGACGGCTTTTTTCTTCTCGATCTTCTATTTTTTGGGATATAGAAATACGATCAGAAAAAGGAACAAGAACGACATATCTACCTGGTAAAGAAAGCTCTGCACTTAGGCGAGGTCCTTTAGTAGAAATAGGTTCTTTTACAACTTGAACGAGAACTGGTTGTCCAGGAGTGATCATTTTCTCGATCGCACCATGTTTTTCTAGATCTTTTTCAAACTTGATATCTTTAAGCGCAAAATTTTTGCGTCTGCCGCTTAAAATTTGTTTAGTGAATTTAAGTTGGGTAAGGTATTTTACACCTAGGTCATGATAGTGTAAAAAACCATCTTTCTCATAGCCTACATCTACAAATGTAGCGTTTAAACCAGAGAGGACTTTACGTGTTTTTGCAATGAATATATCGCTTACCGCAAACTTACTTTCTTCTTCATCTTTGTGTAATTCGACTAGTCTTCCATTTTTAGTAAGAGCATAATCGATTTTTGTAGCACTGGAACGGATAATAATTTCTTTATCCATGATTCCTGTAATGTTTATAACTTCACTTTTTCTAACTATTAGAAACAGTAAAGTACGTTTATAATTATTTGGTACAAACTTTTATAGTTTATACACTCAACGAGCTGTCATAAGCAACCCTATTTCAATGAACTCTTAAAAATAGAAAAAGTAGTCTTGGACTACTTTTTCTTCTTGTGACGATTAGCACGACGACGTTTTTTACGTTTGTGCGTTGCTACCTTATGTCTTTTTCTTTTTTTACCGCTTGGCATATCTCTTATATTTTTACTTAACTTT
>CAZBCH010000384.1:0-1929 GCA_964490235.1 uncultured Flavobacteriaceae bacterium
GGAAAACATACATTCTGAGACTTATTCTTTGCTTATTGACACCTATGTTAAAGATGAGAAAGAAAAAGATCAGTTATTTAGAGCTATTGAAAACTTCCCTGCTATTAAATTAAAAGCAGACTGGGCAATGAAATGGATTGAAAGTCCATCCTTTGCAGAGCGTCTTATCGCTTTTGCTGCTGTAGAAGGAATATTCTTTTCTGGCGCGTTCTGTTCTATTTTCTGGTTAAAGAAGCGTGGTTTAATGCCAGGACTTACTTTTTCTAATGAGTTGATTTCTCGTGATGAAGGAATGCACTGCGATTTTGCTGTTCACTTACACAACCATCATTTAATCAATAAAGTTCCTAAAGATCGTATTACAGAAATTATTGTAGACGCTTTAAATATAGAACGTGAGTTCATTACAGAATCCTTACCTGCAAGTTTGATAGGTATGAATGCAAAATTAATGACTCAATATTTAGAATTTGTGACAGACCGTCTACTCGTAGAATTAGAATGTGATCCTGTTTACAACGTGACAAACCCATTTGATTTCATGGATTTGATCGGTATGGAAGGTAAAACTAACTTTTTTGAAAAAAGAGTTGGTGAATATCAAAAAGCCGGTGTAATGAATAGCACTAAAGAAGATAAGAGTACGATGGACTCTTTTTCTCTTGATGCCGATTTCTAAACCACTCTATTGCAAGATAGAACAATCTAATAATTAGATTGTCCCATATATAATTTAGAAAGTATTTAACGACGCTTTCACCACTGTTAACCCTAATTAATGAGAAAGGGATTAGAATTCTTTTCTCATAACCCAAAACCTAGTTTATTATGTTTGTAGTAAAAAGAGACGGCCACAAAGAGCCAGTAATGTTTGATAAGATCACAGCAAGAGTACGTAAATTATGTTACGGCTTAAGTAACCACGTAGATCCTGTGAAAGTAGCCATGAGAGTTATTGATGGTTTATATGACGGCGTTACAACTAGTGAACTTGATAACCTAGCCGCAGAAACTGCTGCAACAATGACTACTGCACATCCAGATTATGCACGTCTTGCTGCACGTATCTCTGTTTCTAACTTGCACAAAAACACAAAGAAAACTTTCAGTGATGTAGTAACCGATCTTTATGAATACGTGAATCCACGTACTAATAAAAAGGCTCCTATGATATCTGATGAAGTGTATAAAGTAATACAAGATAATGCTGACCGTTTGAACTCGGCCATTATTTACAATCGTGATTTTGGGTACGATTATTTTGGGTTTAAAACATTAGAGCGTAGTTATTTATTAAAAATAAACGGCCAGATTGCAGAGCGACCACAGCATATGTTGATGCGTGTATCAGTAGGTATTCATATTGATGATCTTGATGCTGCGATTGAAACTTATGAGTTGATGTCCAAGAAGTTCTTTACCCATGCAACTCCTACTTTATTTAACGCAGGAACTCCTAAACCACAAATGTCGTCTTGCTTTTTACTTACAATGCAAGAAGACAGTATTGAAGGTATATATGACACTTTAAAGCAAACAGCTAAAATATCACAAAGCGCAGGTGGAATAGGTCTTTCTATTCATAACATACGTGCAAGAGGCTCCTACATAGGTGGGACTAATGGTACGTCTAATGGAATAGTTCCTATGCTTAAAGTGTTTAATGATACAGCGCGTTATGTAGATCAAGGTGGAGGAAAGCGTAAAGGTTCTTTTGCGATATATATGGAACCATGGCATGCAGATATTTTTGATTTCTTAGATCTTAAAAAGAATCATGGTAAAGAAGAAATGCGTGCAAGAGACTTATTCTATGCTATGTGGATCTCAGATCTCTTCATGAAACGTGTAGAGCAAAATGAATCATGGACTCTAATGTGCCCACATGAATGTCCAGATCTTTATAATGTTCATGGTGACGAGTTTGAA
>CAZBCH010000385.1:0-2049 GCA_964490235.1 uncultured Flavobacteriaceae bacterium
ATACCATCTACTTCACCACCATAAAAACGACGGCTATTGCGCTGGCGATCAGTATCGGTAGGGTCTGTAGGTTCTGAGAATATTCTAAACTCTCTATTATCTATCACTCCATCTACACCTTTGATATTACCTATCATATCGTTGTTTAAGAAACCTATGACATTCCATTCTTTCTTCTTCGCATATTCCGCAAGACCTTTCCCACCGAATAGTCCTTGCTCTTCACCACTTAAACCTACGTAAACAATACTGTTTTTAAATTTTCTTTTAGAAAGCACACGCGCTGCTTCTATAGTACCAGCCATACCACTAGCATTATCATTTGCTCCTGGTGCATCAGTGGTGAAATCCATGGTGTCGCTAGCTCTAGAATCTATATCACCACTCATCATGACCATGTCGTTAGGATTTTCAGTACCTCTTTGAATTGCTACCACATTAACCACATAGGCATCTTTAGGAACACGATTTCCCATGTCTGTCGTAACTAGGTCTTTTTGATAAAATACCTCGAGACAGCCACCACATTCTGCAGATATCTTATCAAATTCTGCTTTAATCCATCTTCTAGCTGCACCTATTCCTCTTGTATTAGAAATAGAGTCAGAAAACGTATTTCTAGTACCAAAATTTGCTAGTTTTCGTACGTCGTTCTCAATACGGTCTGCACTTACTTCATCGATAATATGGTACAAATCCATTTGATGTTCACTAGGAACTTGGGCTTGTACTATGCCCGTAATTAAAAATGTAAAGAAGATTAATTTTTTCATTTAATAAAATTTTCGTCTAAGATAGCAACTAGACGTTTATCATATTTTAGTAATTTGTTAAAGAATGGCTATTTGTCCTTACTCTATTCGTTGTAAAGGATTGCTTTCGCGAAAGCGAGATAAAAAAAAAGCCACTTCAAACGAAGTGGCTAGATTACATTCTTAAAATTATTTTATCCTTGTTTTTGAATCTCAACTTGATGTGGATAAGGAATTTCTACACCTATTGCGTCTAAAGCTGGTTTAAAGTTTTTCTGTAAATAAAAATTTACTGTCCATACGTCTGCAGTTAGGGTATAAGGTCTTACAATAATATTGATAGAACTTCCTGCGTTTTCTGTTACCTCTACAACTGGTGCTGGTTCTTCTAGTACAAGTGGATGATCTGTACATAATTTTCTTAAGGTCTCTAAGACCTTAGGAATATCTGCGTCATAACTCACACCTATCATGGTTTCACATCTTAGAATACCTTCTGCATTAAAGTTAATAATGTTACCATTGAGTAACGGCCCATTAGGAATAATTGCTAGCTTACGTGAAAAGGTTACTACCTTAGTTTGTAAAATATCTATTTCTTTAATGGTTCCAGTGATACCTTGTGCTTCAATGGTGTCACCTACTTTAAAAGGTTTAAATAATAACAATAGAACTCCTCCGGCAAAGTTAGATAAAGAACCTTGTAACGCTAGTCCTATTGCTAGTCCTGCAGCACCTATTATTGCTGCAAAACTAGTTGTTTGAACACCTAATGTACCTACTATAGATACGATCAGTAAAATCCATAACGACCAGCTTATAAGATTGAGTAAAAATTTTTCTAATGTCACATCGTATTTACGTAGCAACATAAATTTACGAGCCAGTTTTACAACTCTTTTAATTAACCATCTTCCTATAATGTAGATAAGAATAGCTTTGATCAATGGGATTCCATAGTCTAGGATAAGCTCAAAGCCTTTTTCTGTATTAAAATTTTCAAATATTTTTTCCATAAGGGCAAAGTTAAAATATGGTCAATGACGTGGTGTTTAGGATTTGTTAATACTCATAAATTTATTACATGTTACGCTTTCGCGGAAGCGGGAAACGATTACATAAAAAAACCGCTAACAATCTAAATCGCTAGCGGCACATTTAAAATTAAGTAATTTTAGAAAGGATACTTATTTGCATTTGTTACCGTATCTGCAACAATGTTTCTTAACCCAACGATGTTAGGTAAGTTTACGTACTTTGTAAAACGTTTAAGTCCCATAAGCATCATACGTTGCTC
>CAZBCH010000386.1:0-17395 GCA_964490235.1 uncultured Flavobacteriaceae bacterium
AACCTTCGTTTTTAAATCCACGAATTTCATTTGTTAAGTCAAACATATAATTTATACGATCTTCTGTATAAGTATCCCAAGCTGCAAAGACTAATAAATGTGAGCAATCAGTAATTACAGATTGATTCCAAGCTATAGGTCTAATTTGTTCTTTTATGTCTTGATTTTTAATCACAATTATTTCAAAAGGCTGCAAACCGCTAGAAGTAGGTGCTAGACGTGCCGCTTCAATAATATTGTCAATTTTATCTTGAGCTACTTTCTCACCATTCATTGCTTTTGCAGCATATCTCCAATTTAATTTATCTAATAATTCCATATATATAATTAATAATAGTTTATAATTTAATGCTATCCCAAGAAGCCGTATAAGCTTCTTCTATAAGTTCTTCTGTTAACTTAAAGTGTCCTTGTTTTTGCGCCATCATTAAGAATGATAAAGGATTTATAGCAAACGCATATAAAATATGATCTGGTACAGGCTTTATGATTCCTTCAGCTTTTCCTCTTTTCCACAAGTCGAGTAGAGGTTGTAAATATTTTATTCCTTCGGCTCTACTAGGCTCGTCTATGATAGGAGTATTGTTACATTGATTAAGAAAAAATGATTGATCTGATTCATTTACATGAAACTCGATAATACGTCTCCATATAAATTCAAAATCGTTTTTTATAGATGGGCTTATGAGGTATGATTCAAATACAAAATCAGTGTACGTTGTCTTTACTTCAAGATAAGTTTGATTAACCAGATCTTGTTTGTTTTCAAAATATAGATAAATGGTAGCCGGTGAAACTTTTGCCATTTTAGCAATTTTACTCATAGGAGTTGCGTGAAAACCATTATTATTAACTAACTCAATAGTGGCTTTAATCAAGGCATTACGTTTATCAATACTTTTTTGCAGTTGCGCCATACATTCTAAATATTATAGCAAAAGTAAAATAAAAAATGAATGTTCATTCTTTTTTATAATTACTTTAATAATTGCAGTAAATTGATACTAATGATAGATAGATCTAATCCATGAAGGATAATAGATTTAATTTTAAATATAAGGATCAATCTAAGTGCATGTTTTTATTCAATATGAAAATGAGTGTTCTATAGAAAACATACTTGTAAAATTTAAAACGACGTGCTATTTTTTTTTATCTAAAAAACACCTGATGCATAATTATTATTCATCATACATCACAAATTCATGGGATACACACGTAATGATCAATTTGTAAGTCAGTTAACAATAAAACGGCACTATTTATAGATACTAGTATTGAACCATAATATATATTATGTCAAATAGAATATTTCTAATTCCTACCAGTTTATAATTATCCTTTACTGCATCAAAACGAGCTCTAACTCTTCTATATGCTTTTTCAAATTTCTTTTAAATTTAAATAAATTACTGTAATATGAATCCATAGCTATTAATTCCATATGCGCTACTCGATTTTTATAATGACCACTTTTAAAATAATCATACTCTTTTATATCTAGGTTTCCTCCTGAGATCAATTTATAATACCAATCGTAATTATCACGCAAATATTCTAGATTACTAACTAATTCTTTAACGATAATCTCTTCATTTACATGTAACTCTTTATGAGCCTGATTGTATTCACTCTCTATCGTATCTAGAATATCCTTTAATCCTGAATTTGTGATGGTTGCGTTGCTCAATTGATTCATTACTTTAGGCTCTAAATTTAGTGTTGTAAAACCTGTAGTAACTAAAAACGGAGCCTCTTTAAATATTGTGATCTTTTCATTATTTGTAGGTTCACGGTCCATCAACATCAGTTCGTAGATTTCTTCTTGTTCATCCATTTTTTTGATAACGTTCTCAATACTTTCCACGTCTTTTCTCATCTGGTCCAGAACGTTTTGAGCTAGAAACTGCTGTCTTTCATTTTCTTTTTGAGTCTGGTTCCAATTGTTGATCCATAAAGCAATTAAAATTCCTATAACCACTAGTATAATTTCACCTATGGCATAAGTGACATATTTTTTAATCCCATTTTTATTTATGGTTTTACTTCTAGCTTTATTGAAAAATCGCATTTGCTGATGGGTTGATATTAGTTTGTTTTTACTCTTTTACTTCCTCTATAAAGACAATTTTTCCTTCATATTCCATAAAAGTACGATGACTACTATTGATGCTCATGCGCACATTATTTACGTTATATATGTGTAATTCTACATCAATAGTCTCAATAGTATTAGAGGTAGAAAAACTGTAATTAAGGTAACCGTTTTTATCGTCTATCTTACTGCTCTTTGATTTTAAAGGGCCAGTAAATTCATAACCTGCATTATCAGCATTATAGCCTCCACTCAAACGACGTTCACCATAGAATGGCAAGTTAAACTGCGCCTCCTGCTCTACTATTTTAACTGAATAATTATTGCCTTGTAAATTGATACGTGCAGTACTATTACCTGTTTGTAGGAGCAAATCATTGGCCACATTATTTAATGCTTGCGTTTGAAATGGCAAGGCCGTATTTGCCTTAAATTGAAAAGAATCAACCATTAGATCTTCTTGGATCGCAATCAATTCTTGGCGATTTTCTTCAGTAAAAGTTGATTTACAAGAAACTATCGTAAAAACTATTATAATTACGGTGTAAATTAAAATCTTTCTCATGATGTGTTTATTTATTTACAACATTTTTAATGCCGTGTTGATTAAAGTGATCTCGCTTTCGCGAAAGCGGAACATTTAAAAATCTGTTTATTTCCAAAACAATAGTGATAATACAGTATTCTGACCATAAGAGCCAGTAAAACGATTGCTGGACTTCACAACTAATGCATGACGACCGTTATTTAAACTATCAACAGGAATATATGAAAGATATCCTTCTTCATCACTTAATGGATGTTTGTATCGTGTCCATTTCAAATTATCCAATTGTTTATTATCAATCTTTACTTTAAACAATTTGTTTATAGCTGTATTATAGGTGTCTGATCGTTTATCATAATAGGCCGTGCGTAAGCTGTCGATTTTAAAACGTGGCAATTCTTTTTTCTTAAAATCCAGACTATCCATTACATGTTGTAGGTAGTAGTCATTATGATTCCAGTGCACGACAAATAATTTTAGGTAATTGTCTTTAATAACTTCACTTTGTATACATCCATAATAAAACACATCTCCTTCACGATGATTTTCTTCATATTGAGCGCTGTTCATGGTGTAAACGCCATCAATATCATAAGTGGTACGATCGTCAAAAAGAGCGACCTTAAACGTGCCATATTGATAGAAGTCTCCTATCTGACTCACAGAAATAAACAGACATACTAAAAGATATGCCGCACCAAAACTTAAAATCACCCAAGTTTTACCATTTGTGCGCAAGACTAAAAGTTCCCGACGGTACAAAAATAAACCGCTAGTATAATAATAGATGTTATAAAGTAGGTGCCTAATAGCTCCAAATCTGGTTCTTGCACCAGATTTTGCTTTAATCAAAAAATCAAATACTCCTAATTGTAATAATAAGATGGTAATTGCCATCACATAATTAACTGCAGGATCCTGAATCCAATCATACAAACCTAGTACCTCTACCATAAAAACCTGGCTCGAGAACATCACAATAAAGGTGCTTAAAACAACAAACGTAAAAATGACAGCAACTGCAAATGAAAGGTTTGCATACTTATCAAGCCTGGTCAATCTCTCGATGGCTTTTTCTCTATGTTTTAAACGCGATAGGTCTTGATGATTAAGATTTAATTTATCGTAAGCTACGCCATGAGGATACCAATAGGAAATTCCAGAATAGGCCATCCACACGCCTCGCAACAATACATTTGCTACAAAACCTATAAGTAAAGCTCTAGTGAGTACATATGTGCCAAAAAATAACAAACCTTGATCATAATCAAAATTGCTTATAGGAAATTTGTGTAAAAAAATCTCTTTAAAAAAATCAGTACTTTGATATAATGAGAATATAACACTACCAGCGATAAGAAATTCAAGTTGCCAGCTTATCGGTGCATAATTTTTAAATAATATTTTACTATGTTTCTTTTCAGTTGACATAATTCTATAATTATCTTTTTAATGTAAAATGGCCAGTAATAATTTGATTATTGTAATGTAATTTATACCAGTAATCATCACTAGGCAGCATTTGATCACGATATAGTCCATCCCACCCTACCACAAGGTTATTGATTTGTTTAAGCAACTTTCCATATCTATCAAAAATCTCTAATCGCGCTTGAGGAAAACGATCTATACCTCGTATCTCAAAGGTATCATTAAATCCGTCATTATTAGGTGTGAAATATTTAGGAATATCAATCCTTATAAATTCTTGCGTCACGATGCTACAGCCTTCTAGATCTCTTACTCTTACCAAAACTTGTAAGAAAGTAGTAATGTCAAAAGTATTTCTATTAGTCCATTCCCTACCATTGATACTGTACTGAAAGATTCCCGAGTTTTCAAGAATAATGGTCAAATTATCATCTATAACAACAAGCTCTTGAATTACAGGTATCTCTACAAGATCTACATTAAATACAGCTGTAGTAGAGCATCCTGCAGAATTAGTAACTTCACAAAAGTACGTGCCAGCTGTTTCAACGGTTATGCTAGAAGTGATTTCACCACTACTCCATTGATAATTATTGCCTGGAGATTGAGTGTCTAGAACAGCGTTTTCTCCTGGACAAATTAAAAAGTCCTGAGAATTCACTATTGGTGAATCTTCAAGAATATAATTTACAGGCACACGAGAACTGCTTAAACAACCGCTAGCAATATCGCGAGTCTCTACATAGTAAGTGCCTGGTACTGTAGTAGAATAATCTATAGAATCTTCATTAACCAAAATACCTCCTGTAGGGCTATCGTACCAGTTTGCTTCTAGTCCAGGCGATATGCTTACGATTAAATCTTCTAATTCGCCATTACAAGAAACAAAGGGATCGCTTAACGGCACTGCTAGGTCTACTATTGTTCTCTCAAATTGGAATATTTGTGAGAAATTGACGCATTGAGAATTATTTAAATTCACTGCATCTTCTGCTACCTTTACTCGATAAGCAGTATTATTATTTAATATAGGCGTTGTGTATGTACTATTAGTTGCACCAGGTATATCGACAAAGTTTAAACCTGTGTTTACCTGCCATTGATATGCTGGTGTATTGAAAATACTAGTAGTAGCAGTCGCAGATAAATTTACAGATATTCCTGGATCATCCTGGCAAATAATAGTGGAATCACTACCATTAGAATTTAAAATATTGGTCTCGTCACCGCAAGGTCTAAATTCTATATCATCTATAGCTAGATCATTGCCACATCCACCTACGCCTTCGTTTATTAGTTTTAAAATACAACCATTTTGTCCTGTTGCCGTAGTAAAGGTAAGACCGTAACGTATCCATGATGGTGCAGGATCAGATCCTCGTGGGTTCATTACACCATCTGCAAGAAGCGTGCTGTCTGTACTGTCCCATATTTCAAATCTTACTTGAATAGGTATTTCACCGTTACCACAAGGATTATTCCTACTCAACACATTGATTACCCATGAACTAAATTCATAAGGAGTGTTTTCACATAATCCACTGATAGGTGTTTGATAAAATATCCCTGCGCTAAAATCGGCATTTACAATAAGCATTCTCCCATCCTGATTTCCTGTATGATCTGGTGCATCCCAAAAGTCACCTAACTGTTGCATGTTACTGGATATCGTATATTCTCCATCTTGCACGCCGTTGTTCACATAAGTATAACTGGTAACACTGCTAGGTAACGCAGGTCCATTTGTGGTTCCTTGACCAAAATCTTCAGAGAATATAATGGCTCCACTTTGACCGTTGCAAAATCCTAATTGCGCTTTCGCGAAAGCGAGATTAAAAAAAATAAAAACTACAATTAAATAGGATTTTGTCATAGAAATAAATGTTGAAAAGAATAAGAAAAAACCTTCAAAAAATGATTTAAAAGCCTTCAGTCTATTTAAAATGCTAAATTTTATCGATAAACGGTAAAAAATGACTCATTATCTATTGTTAAATTTAAGTTTGTATTTATTTTGCCCTCATCAATATAGCAATATAATTTTGCATTTCCCTAAATACTGTATTACAGGCCATTTTATGAAGATATTTACTCTACTCAAAATAAGGAAAATCCGTTTGATCTGGATGATTCCTTTTTTTTATTTGTCACAATTTACACAAGCGCAATGTCCGACGATTCCGGTCAATACACAAATTATTTGTGATGCCGCCGGACTAGACTTTAATGATTTAGATATTTATGCCATTGCCACGCCAGGTAATGATATTAAATGGTATTTAAATCCTACCGGTGGTACGCCGTTACCAGATATACAATTAGTAAGAGAAGGAACTTATTATGCAGGCGATACTAGTGGTTCTTGTGGTACACGACCTGCTCTTACTATAGATTTTGAAGTAGATAGAACTTTGTTAAGTCTTGATGCTATTTTTTGTTCTAATGAAAATCCAACTATTCAATCTTATATTGATGAAGCTTTAGCTGTGAGTATTCCTACTGGTGGTAGTGTGCAGATTTATAGCGATTTTTTGCTGACCAATCAGTTGAGTACATCCATGATGTTATCAGGAAACTCAAATTATTTTATTGTTTTTACCGATGCTACCGGTTGTACAAGTCAGATTCAAACCGGAAGCACAGCAGTTTTTCCTTCACCAGTTGCACCTAATCCGCCTCTTGTTCAACAATTTTGTTCTGATACAAATCCGACTGTAAATGATTTAGATCCCGGAACAACAGATAACTTTAGCTGGTACAGTAGTGTAGATGGTACTAACAACCCAATTCCTCCAGCATTTGTAGGTACAGAAGCTTTAATTGATGGAGCAACATATTATGTGCAAGCTGATAATTTCTTTTGTGATAGTGATGCCGTTGCAATAGTTGTAGAAATAAGCGATCCCTCGAATGCAGGAATGAATAATAATGAACAATATTGTGAAGATAATATTCCATCTAATGATATTGATCTATTTCCTCTTTTAGGACCTAATGTAGATAATGGTGGAACATGGTCTGGCCCAATAGCTACTACAAATGGTGATCAAGGTACTTTAAATTTGACTGGTCAAGGAGTAGGTGTTTATAGTTTTGTTTATACTGTCGCAGGTCAAAATGCCTGTCCAGATGCTACGGCGACTGTTACCATTGAAATACTTGAGATTTTATCTTCAGGAATACCTTCTTCATTAAACCCTGCAAGCTTTTGTGTATCTCAATTACCTTCATCATTTGATTTATTTTCATTGTTAGATAATGAAGATGCTGGTGGAATATGGACTCAGGGAACATCGAGCGCTGCTCCTACTGTCGTCTCTCCTATTGATTTAACAGGATTTACTGCTGGTACATATGATTTTACTTATGTTCAAAATGCTTTACCTAATCCATGTCCAGAAGATACGACGACAATTCAAATTATTGTTTTAGAAAATCCAAATGCTGGGGTTGCTTTAACGACTCAATTTTGTGAAAATGATTTAGTTGCAAATTCACCTTTTAATCTAATTGATGCGCTTGATGGTTCACAAGATAATGACTTAGGCACATGGACTGATGCTTCTAATAATGTGGTTTCAAATGTTATAGATTTAAACAATTTTAATGTAATTGATAGTCCTTATACATTTACATATACTATTGATAATGGTTCTTGTCAAGATTCCGAAATAATAAGTATCGACATTTTAGCTGCACCAGAGTCTGGAAATTACGTAGGAACTCCTTTTACAGTTTGTGAAGATCAAACAACTTCAAATTCACCATACGATCTATTTAATTTATTAGATGGAACACAAGATACTAATGGAGCTTGGTTTGAAGGAGCTACTTCTACTGGTACAGCTGTTACTAATCCTATTGATTTAACAACCTTAGGTACTGGAACTTTTGATTTCACTTACTCGGTTCCTGCAATAGGAACTTGTACTGATAACGACGTTACTGTGACAGTTATAATTAACCCATTACCTAATACAGGTACTCCTACTCCATTGTTAGTATGTGAAAATGATTTGACAGCTAACTCTCCAGTAGATTTATTCAATCAGCTTACAGGACAGGATTCTGGTGGTATGTGGTCTGATGATGATGCGACAGGTGCATTAACAGGTAGTAATGTAGATATAAGCGGATTTACCGTTGGTAGTTTCAATTTTTCTTATTCAATAACTGATGTAAATGGCTGTATGAATTCTTCTATAGTTACTATTACAGTAGAACCAGCACCAGAATCTGGAAATTATGTAGGAACTCCTTTTACAGTTTGTGAAAATCAAACAATTGCAAATTCACCATATGATCTATTTAATTTATTAGATGGAACACAAGATACTAATGGAACTTGGTTTGAAGGAGCTACTTCTACTGGTACAGCTGTTACTAACCCTATTGATTTAACAACCATAGGCACTGGAACTTTTGATTTCACTTACTCGGTTCCTGCAATAGGAACTTGTACTGATAATGACGTTACCGTGACAGTAATTATTAATTCCTTAGTAAATGCAGGTACTGAGATCCCATACATAATTTGTGAAAATGAGTTGAGCAATAATTCTCCTTTAGATTTATTTAATCAGCTGGCTGGTCAAGATTCTGGTGGTGTGTGGTCTGATGATGATAGTACTGGTTTACTATCTGGAAATGTTTTGGATTTAAATGGCCTAACTGTAGGAGATTTTAATTTTACATATACTGTCAACAATGGAACTTGTTCAGATTCTGAAACTGTTTTGATCTCAGTAATTCCAGCACCTAATGCAGGAGTCGCTACAAATTTTGAAATATGTTTATCAGATGTTATATCTGGACAAACAATAGATTTATTTAATCAACTAACAGGAAATGATATCGGAGGTATCTGGTCAGATGATAATAGTACAGGAGAACTTAACGGTTCAATTGTAAATTTATCTAATCTTATATCTGGAACTTATAACTTCACATACACCGTCCTACCTTCAAGTAATTGCAGTTCTGATACTTCGACAGTAGAAATTACAGTGAATGATGTGGCTGCTCCTACAGTAGCACCAGATCAACTATTTTGTGATCAGGCCACAGTAAATGATTTAGTAGCTACCGGTAATGCAGTAGTTTGGTATGCAGACGCTTCGTTAACATTACCTTTAGACCCTAATGATGCTTTAATTGATGGCGAAGATTATTTTGCTACTCAGATAGATCCAATAACAAATTGTGAGTCTAGTTTGTTTTCTAGCACTTTAGTTACCATAAATGTATCGCCTAATTCAGGGAATGCTATATCTACTACCATTTGTAATGATCAAAATATGGTAGATCTATTCCTTAGCTTAGATGGAACTCAGGATTCTGGTGGAATTTGGGTAGATACGGATAACACAGGAGCGATAACAAATAATATATTTGATGCTACTTCAGTTGTTGATGGTACATATAATTTTGAATATATAGTTGCAGGTGTCGCGCCATGTATTGATGCCTCTACTTTAATTACAATAACGGTGGTTTCACCTGTTGATGCTGGAAATGATGCAACTCTAGATATTTGTACAGACACTAACACGGTGGATTTGTTTACATTATTAGGTGCATCAGCAACAACTGGTGGAACCTGGAGTCCAACTTTAACGAGCGGTACAGGATTATTTGATCCTGCTGTTGATCTGGAAGGAGTTTACATGTATTCAGTTTCAAATGCTTGTAATGTTTCTACAGCATCTGTTGATGTAACTATTACTGACGCACCTGATGCCGGTACAGATAACTCGATCAATTTATGTGTAATAGACGGATCTCTAGACTTACTTACTCAATTGGGAGGTACGCCTGACGATAATGGAACATGGTCACCTTTATTAAATAGCGGGACTAATTTATTTGATCCGATATTAGATGGATCTGGAACTTATGTTTATACAGTAGCTGCAACGGGAGCTTGTTCAAATGATTCAAGTGCAACTCTTACAATTCAAGTAGATGATAGTCCAGATCCTACTTTAGTAAATACTAATTTATTTTTCTGTGCTACTGAGAATGCAACTGTAATAGATCTTGATGCCGCTGTCAATGGTTCAATGATACTTTGGTATGATGCTATTGATAGTACAATACCGCTCTTGTCAACTGATTTGTTAATCGATGGACAGTCATATTTTGCCACTCAAACTATTTCAAATGGATGTGAATCAAGTGAACGCACGCAAGTACAAGTAGAAATAGGCGATGCTCCTACTCCTACATTAGCCCAAGACGGAGCACTATTTTGTATAAATGACAATCCAACCTTGCAACAATTGACCTTAAATATTCAAGAGTATGAGGCTAACTTGAATAATGTTATATGGTATGATTCTCTTACAGGAACAAATTCAATTCCATTAACTACTGTAATGACTATAGGTAGTACTTATTATGTCGTATTGATAGATCCAGTCACTGGATGTGAAAGTAGTGTGCGATTAGCTGTTACCGTGGATTTATCTGCTTGTGGTAATCTAACTATTCCTGATGGTTTTTCACCTAATGGAGATGGCGTAAACGATGTTTTTGATATAGATAACTTAGATTTTCTTTATCCTAATTTTGAACTGGAATTTTATAATCGATACGGCAATATGGTTTATAATGGAACTATAAATACCCCAAGATTTAACGGTTTCAGTAATCAATCTGGTCTGTTAAATGATGGTGAATTACCAGTAGGTGTTTACTTCTATATTTTGAAATATAATGACGGTATTACTAAACCTTCACAAGGAAGAATATACTTAAGTAGATAATCACTCATTACCCCTAAGAAATAATAAAAATGAAAATTCAAAAAATAACTATTGCCTTATTGGTAATCATGAGTTTGGTTAACTGGAGCAGTAAAGCGCAACAAGATCCACAATTCACTCAATACATGTACAATCAAAGTATTATTAATCCTGCTTATGCTACGGCAAATAAGTCAGAACTTAATATAGGTGCTCTTTATCGATCACAATGGGTAGGAATAGAAGGTGCCCCAAGAACGGCTTCCCTATTTGCTCATTATCCCATAAGTGATCGTATTGAAGTAGGTATATCATTTACAAACGACGATATAGGAAATGTGGTCACTGAAAATAATATCTATGCAGATTTTGCGTACATTTTACCTGTATCAGATAAAGGAAAATTATCGCTAGGTCTCAAAGCTGGTCTGACTTTGTTTGATGCAAATTTCAATGGTTTTAACCTTCAGTCTGGCGGTAGAGATACAGATGTAGCCTTCAATGATAACGTGACTCAAAGTTTTCCTAATGTAGGTTTAGGAGCCTTTTATTTTACTGATAAGTTTTATGTTGGCCTCTCTGCTCCTAATCTTTTAACGACTACACATCTTGAAAATGAAAACGGTATACAATCTACAGGCGTTCAAGATATCCACTTTTTCCTTAATAGTGGCTATGTATTTGATGTTAACTCTAGTTTAAAATTTAAACCATCTTTTATGGTTAAGGGAGTAAAAGGCGCCCCTTTATCTGCAGATATTAATGCAAACTTGCTTTTTAATGAGAAGTTTGAAGTTGGTATAGGCTATCGCCTTGACGACTCAGTGAGTGGTGTTTTCAATTTTAGGGTAGCTCCAGAAATAAGAATAGGATATGCTTATGATTATACAACCAGTAATCTAGGAAATTTCAACTCTGGTTCACATGAAATTATATTATTATATAATGTAAAAACAAGGTTTTGGCGTAGTGGATACGACCGCTCTCCAAGATTCTTTTAACCTATCATATACCTTACTCACATGAGATTAAAATATACTATACTTACTACAGTTTTGTTGCTTACATCGCTATTAAATGCTCAAAATTTAAGTCTTAAAAAGACTAACAAACTTTTTGAAAATCATGCTTACAAAGAAGCAGTTTTAAACTACGAAAATTTAGAGCCTACCGAAGAAGTTCTTCAAAATCTAGCAGATTCTTATTACTACATTAATGATCTTGAAAAAGCTGCAAAAACATATGAACGTCTCATTACAGAATACCGTGATATTGTAGACCGTCAACGCGTTTATAGGTATGCCCAATCTTTATTGGCAATCAAAAATTATAAACGAGCAGATGAATATTTATCCTATTACTTTGGAAGATACTGGAATACTGAAGAATTCATTAAAGAACTGAAAAAAAACACACCACATGTTTTTGACGTAAAATCTGTATCAAATAAAGGATCAAATAGTGATTTTGGCTTATCAATTATTCAAAATAATAAAATTGCTTTTGCTTCTTCTCGCAATCTTGAACGACCTGTTTATTCATGGAATGGTTTACCTTATTTAGATCTTTATGAAGGAGAATTAAGTGATAAAAGTACTATAAGTAAAGTAACACCTTTTTCTAATGAAATCAATACACCGTTGCATGAAAGTAACGCAGTGTTTACTGAAAATGGTACAATTATGTACTTTAATCGTAATTATGATAAACGTATTAAAATAGACGGAGTAAAAATATCTCCTATTCAATTGTTGCGTGCCGAAAAAATTGACGGCGTATGGACTAATGTTACTGTGCTGCCATTTAATAGCGAGCTTTACAGTGTACAACACCCTACCATTAGTAAAAATGGAAAGGTGCTTTATTTTTCTAGTGACATGCCAGGAGGATATGGAGAGTTTGATCTTTATAAAGTTATCATTAATGATGATGGAACATACAGCAATCCGGTAAACTTAGGTCCAGGAATTAACACAGAGCATCTTGATCAATTTCCATATATCAGTAATATTAATACTTTATATTATGCTACTAATGGAAAGCAAGGTATGGGCGGTCTCGACATACATAGAGTAGATATGATAAATGGACAGTTAGGGACACCTATAAATTTAGGACCTAGTATCAATAGTTCAAGAGATGATTATGCATTCATAATTAACGAAAGAAATAATTCAATCTACTTTTCTTCTAATCGTGACGGAATAGATCGTATTTATACCGCTGATAGAGAAGAGAACATACTTACAAAATATGAGGTAAGTGGTGTCGTACAAGACAGTATTACAAAAAAACTCCTTCCTGGTTCTTTAGTTTCTCTATTAGATGAACGTGGGATATTAATAGACGATATGATTGTAGGTAAAGACGCAACATATAAATTTAAGACAGATCCTAATAAAAAATATACCGTAAGAGGAACTCGTAAATTATACATACCTCAGGACATAGATTTTTCAACAGATAAAAACGGTAAGATCACTCACGATATATATTTAACCTTACTTTCTTACCAAGATGCCGAAGAGATGATCAAACCAGATCGCAAGGGAGATGTTTTAGTCGAACTAGATAAAATATTCTTTGACTTTGACAAAGCTGTAATTAAGCCACAAGCTGCAGCTACTTTAGACAATTTAGTTTCAATTATGAAAAAGTATCCTGAAATGTACATTGAAGTATCTGCCCATACAGATGTGCGTGGTCCTAGCGAGTACAATTTGAAATTATCAAATGACAGAGCTGCCTCTACAATGGCATATCTTATTAGTCGTGGAATTGAAGAACGAAGATTGCGTAGTATAGGCTATGGTGAAATGCAACCACTTAATGAATGCACTGAAGAAGGCATGTGTACAGATGAGCAATATGAAATTAATAGACGTTGCGAATTTAAAATCATTCAGTAAGTTCTAATTTATAATTATTAATAAAGATCCCGATGCACGAATGTACATCGGGATTTTTATATGAGTATAATTGAATATTGACTTTCCGCTTTCGCGAAAGCGAGATCCACTTCAAAAGAAATGCAATAAATTTGACCTATTATCTGTATTTTTTTTAATACAATGTTTAGATTCTAATGATCTATGTGAGTTTTTCACTTAATTCTTTATTAAAGCTATATTATGGTTTAACTAATTTGTATGAGCTGAGTAGAATTCTAACGTAACTTTAAATAAAACTTTTAATATGACTATTCAATTCAATTACCAACACGTTTCAGGCAGTACAGAGCTTGAAAATTATACGAAAGAAAAATTACAAACTATTTTTGATAGATACAGCTGGGTAACAAGAGCAGATGTTTTCTTCATTGCAGAAAATACATCAAGCGATCAAACCGGTATGATTGCTCAAATACGACTAAGTGCGCCAGGTCCACGTTTATTTGCAGAAGAAAGTCACGATACCTTTCATGAATCTGTGAATAAAGTTATAGATCAACTTAAAACGCAATGTGAAAAAAGAAAAGCCACTATAATAACCCATTCATAATATGATATCGCTAGCTACAAATCCTAGGCAAATTGTTCTTATTTATAATTCAGAACAAAAAAGTCATAGGGAAATTTTTGCCTATGCTCAATCTGCTGAAAAAGATGTTTTAGCGATTGATATTTCTAAAGAAAAAGTTGCTGGTACCGTTTGGACTGAAATAGCAGATTTATTAGATATTAGAGCGATGGATCTCATACATACCACACACTCTACTTTTGTGAAAAAATATGGTAAAGATCACGAGTTAGATTGTAATGGAGCAATTAAAATGTTACAGAAAGATCCTGAAATGTTAATTTACCCATTTGCTATTCAAGGTAAACGAGCCAAAGAAATAAAACTATATAATGAAATGTTAGATTTCTTTGATCCAGATACTGCCGAAATTGAAATTCCCTAACTAATTTTTAAGTATTTTTAAAATCCAGCCATAAAGGCTGGATTTTCTTATAACCACTATTTCTTTATGATCATCTGGATTTCCTTTATTGTCCTAGTCACCATATTTCTATGTTTAGACTTGTTTGTATTTAATAGAAAAGCTCATGTTATAGACACTAAGGAAGCTTCTAAGTTTACTGCATTATGGGTAGGAATTGCACTAGCTTTTACCGCAGCAGTTTACATTATATATGATAATGGATATATTAATAACCCAGATAACCTTACTGCAAGCAATGCTGCTCTCAAATATTTAACAGGCTATCTCATTGAGCTATCATTAAGCATTGACAATATTTTTGTTATAGCGGTAATATTTAAATCTTTCTCTATAGCTCAAAAGTACCAGCATCGTGTGCTTTTTTGGGGAATAGTCGGTGCTCTTGTTTTTAGAGCCTTGATGATACTTTTTGGAATTACACTGATTAATAAAGTAAGCTGGACAACCTATATTTTTGGAGCATTTTTATTATATACAGCATTTAAAATGCTTACCAGCAAGGAAGAAGAATTTGATCCTAAAACTTCAAAAATATATAAATTCTCTAAAAAATTATTTCCTGTAACAGATCGCATAGAAGGACAGCAATTGTTTATCAAAAAAATGGGGAAACGGATAGCAACACCGCTTTTTCTAGCTCTCGTTGTAATAGAACTTACTGATGTGCTTTTTGCTCTAGATTCTATCCCAGCTATTTTAGCAATAACTGCAGACCCATTTATAGTCTTCTCTAGTAATATTCTAGCGATTATGGGATTGCGTAGTATGTACTTTTTTCTATCTAATCTGTTAGATAAGTTTCAATACATACATTATAGTCTGGTAGCCATATTAGCTTTTGTCGGTATTAAAATGATTCTTGTTCATCATTTTCATTTTCCTGAGTGGATTTCACTTGCTGTAATTTTTGCATCACTACTTATAGGTGCGTTGTTTTCAATCTACTACCCTACTACAGCCAAAGAAAAGAAAACTCAAGAGAAGACCTTAAACACCGAGAAAAAATAATTAGATGTTTTAACAAATTATTACAAACCGCAGTTTTGAATCATACGTAGGTATTATAAAACATTACATATGATTCAGTTCTCCTATATACACGTTCCTTCTAATCGCAAATTAGAACAATTTGTAATTAAAAATTTTCAATCTTTCATTAAGCAATCAAACGTTTTACGAGTAGATGTTACCTTTAAAAGAATTTTTGACATCGGGAATAGAACTCGTGAAGTAGCCAAGATACTCGTTACCACCACAGATAAGAATATTTGTTGTGAGGTAAAATCTACCAAGTTTAAAAAATCGATTGAAATAGCCACTGATTCCTTATCTCGTAAAATACTTGACGGTGGTGATTTATTAACCGCATAAAAAAAGCCTTACAGTAATTTTTCTGTAAGGCTTTTTTTATGCAATATTTTTAATCTACTTCTCCAATTTTTCTATAATCACCGTTAAAAACAAAATCATTTTGTTTTTTTCTACTTCTCTCTCCAGTTTCTGCATCTTGAAGATCTTCTGGTACATCACTTAAATCACCTCCATAATATCCTACTGCTATTGCCGTAGCCACATGAAATGTTTCAGGAAATTTAAATTCTTCTCTTGCTTTTTCATAATCCAGTCCTGCCATTTGATGCATAGCAATTCCCATACTTTGGGCTTGTATAGCCATATTTGCGGCAAACTGTCCTAAATCATGAGGTGCGTGGTAGTTATCATCTCCTTTAGGGGTTTTGGTATCAATTACACCTAACAATAAAACTGGTGCGTTTTTAGCCCAATTTTGATTAAATTCTACTAGGACATTCATGATGCGATCGTATGCTACACTTCCTTTAATACCCCAAACTATATTCCACGGTTGTAAATTATTTGAGCTCGGTGCCCATCTACCAGCTTCAAATAAGACTTGAAGATCCGTATGAGAAACAGGTTTGTCAGAAAATGTTCGTGGACTCCATCTATTCTTTATTAGATCATGAATTTCATGATCTACTGGCGTTTCTTTTATCAAATCTTTGTGACTTTTACTCATAGTGTTTTTCTTTTAAAGATAAAACTATTGAACATTCAATCATGTAAGATTTACAAAGGTTTAACCATTGTGTTAAGGTATTTTATTAAATTAACAAAAATCTTTAAGCAGAATTGCGGCTTGCATTGATATTTCCATATAATGATCTTGTGACCATGCGCTCATAAGTTTCTATATTGTTAGTAGACTTACTAGATCTTATATCTTGTACCATTTTCAACGCATATTGTTGAATTGTTAATAGAGGTAACACGATATGTTCTCTGGTTTCTATACTTGCTCTACCTGCAAGTTCATTCTCCATTAAAGAGTTCATTCCAGATATCTTTAACATATACTTTTTAGAACGTTTATATTCTTCAAAAATCAGCTTCCAAAATTCTCCATAAACCGGATCATGCTCCATGTAAGCAGTTAAACCAAAGAATGACTTAGTAAGACTCATCATACTATTATCCAGTAACGTACGGAAAAATTTATTATTATTATATAATTCTAGAGCATCGTTCCATTTACCAGATTTGTCCATAGTTTCTAGCGCGGTTCCTACTCCATAAAATCCTGGAACATTTTGCTTTAATTGACTCCAGGA
>CAZBCH010000387.1:0-5189 GCA_964490235.1 uncultured Flavobacteriaceae bacterium
GACAAATGACCATATTCTTGATGTAAAAACTCTGTCGCCATAAACGACAATGCGGTATGTCCAGAAGGAAAACTACTTACCGATCTACCACTGGGTCTTCTTACTGAGGTATTATTTTTAATAAGACGTACACTAGAATACATAAACAAACTAGATGTCCCTAGTATTATACTCTTATCCAGTAGATTGTTCCTGCCTTTTATACCTGCAAAATCAAGACCATAAACGGTCAAAATAGGTGCCACAACACTATAATCGTCTACTCCTATTTTAACACCATCTGGCTGTAAACTGGATCTAATATCGCGATCCCACTTCCTTATGGGGTCATTTTTTATCCCAATAATTCCATAAGAAATTAAACCTGCTGGAAGAAATAGTGATTGATACTTAAATTTCACATCCTTTTGAAATGGAAGAGAATCGGCTTCTTTTTTTTGACCAAATGAATAAGTCATCACTAATACCGTTAAGAACAAAAGTATTTTTTTCATTTCAAAATTTGTTAATACAAAGTTAGTAAATGAAAGTGAGTATATAACTGCATGTTATTCATTACAACTCAGATTATATTACATTTGGTTAACAGTCCTTAAATATGATAGATACTAATCCTACAGATTTTAAAAAGCTATATCATAATTCATTAGAAAATGATGTGCTTATAGATTTATACAAGAAAATGCTCTTACCTAGATCTATTGAAGAAAAGATGCTCATTTTACTTCGTCAAGGCCGCATATCAAAATGGTTTTCTGGTATAGGTCAGGAAGCGATCGCGATAGGAGTTACCGCCGCGATGCAAAAGGAAGAGTACATATTACCTATGCATAGAAACTTAGGTGTTTTTACCACTAGAGAAATACCCTTATGGAAGTTATTTGCACAATGGCAAGGTAAAGCAGATGGTTTTACAAAGGGTCGCGATCGTAGTTTTCATTTCGGCACGCAAGAATACAACATCGTTGGGATGATTTCACATCTCGGTCCACAATTAGGTGTGGCAGATGGCATAGCACTGGCGCAAAAACTTAAGAATACAGGTCGTGCAACCACAGTTTTTACTGGAGAAGGTGGCACCAGTGAAGGTGATTTTCACGAGGCATTAAATGTAGCAAGTGTGTGGAGTTTACCAGTGTTGTTTTGTATAGAAAATAACGGTTATGGTTTAAGTACGCCTACATCTGAGCAGTATAATTGTGAAAATCTCGCAGATCGTGCCTTAGGATATGGTATGGAATCGCATATTATTGACGGCAATAATATCGTAGAAGTTTATACTAAGGTTTCTACTATTCTTAATGATATCAGAGAAAATCCACATCCAGTCTTAATTGAATTTAAGACCTTTAGAAGACGTGGCCATGAAGAAGCTAGTGGTACTAAATACGTTCCCGACGAATTAATGGAATATTGGGAACAGCGCGATCCTTTGACTCGATTTGAACAGTATTTGTTGGATGAAAACATGATTACCAGCGATCAGGTTACTCAATGGAAAGAAGAATACAAACAGGAGATTAATGATGGTTTGGATATCGCTTTCGCGAAAGCGTTACCACAAACAACTCCTCAACAAGAACTAGATGATGTTTTTGCTCCACATACTCATCAACAAGTCCAGCCCGAGAGTTCTACTCAAAATATACGATTGATAGATGCCATAAAGGACGGACTGGAAGAAGCAATGGATAAATACGATGATCTTGTAATAATGGGACAAGATGTAGCAGAATATGGTGGAGTATTCAAAATAACTGACGGTTTTGTAGAGAAATATGGCAATCAAAGAGTTAGAAATACACCTATTTGTGAAAGTGCTATCGTAGAAGCAGGAATGGGATTAAGCATCGCAGGAATGAAAGCAGTAGTAGAAATGCAGTTTGCTGACTTTGTTAGTAGTGGTTTCAATCCTATAGTTAATTATCTAGCAAAATCATTTTACCGCTGGAATCAAAAAGCAGACGTTGTCATAAGAATGCCTTGCGGTGCTGGAGTAGGAGCAGGACCATTTCACTCGCAGACTAACGAGTCTTGGTTTTATACTGTACCTGGACTTAAAATAGTATATCCATCATCGCCAGCCGATGCCAAAGGATTATTAATAGCATCAATTGAAGATTCTAATCCTGTTTTGTTCTTTGAGCACAAAGCATTGTATAGGTCTGTTTATGAAGATGTTCCTGATGGTTACTACAATATAGAGTTAGGTAAAGCGTTTACAGTTAGTGAAGGGAACGACGCTACAGTAATTACTTTTGGATCTGGAGTTCATTGGGTAAAGCAATTAATCGACGAAGAACAACTAGACATCGATCTTATTGATTTAAGAACTTTAGTTCCTTTAGATAAAGAAATGATTGTCGCATCGGTTAAAAAAACGGGAAAAGTTTTATTAGTAACCGAAGATAACTTAACAGGTAGTGTTATTAGTGATATTGCAGCTTTTATAAGTGAAGAGTGTTTTGAATTTTTAGATGCACCAGTAATGAGATTAGGAAGTATAGATACACCTATTCCTTTTGAAAAAGGATTGGAAAACAATTATCTACCTATCAAAAATCTGTCAGAAAAATTAAAAAAATTACGGGATTATTGAAATTTAGCATTTTAAAATCATACTTTTGAGATTCCCTGAGTGAACTTAATATTATGAAATTATGAAATTTATGGATGAAGCGGATAATTTCCGTTATGTACTCTGGGCGCTAACCATCATATTTGCGTTTCTTGTATTTTTTGGTCCTAATCCAGAAGGTGGTAGTTTAATGCCTACTGCGATTACATTATTGACGCTTTTTTCTTCTTTATTAGTTATTTATTTAATTCTTAAATTAATTCAAAGAAGAAAATACAGAGATAATGATTGAATTTAAGTCTAGATGACTCTCTAGCCACTATCTTTGAATAGTGCAAAAACAATACGATATAATAATAGCCGGCGGCGGACTCTCAGGTCTGACGGCGGCTATTTTATTTTCTAAAGATTATCAAGTTCTTTTTATAGATCCAGATAACTATCCTCGTCATAAAATGTGTGGTGAGTATTTAAGTAATGAAGTTATAGATTTTCTTAAAACACTTGATATTGATCTAGATATAGAAAGTCCTATTAATCTTGAGAATCTTAAATTCACCACGTCTAATCATCAACCTTTAACATGCCTTTTACCGCAAGGTGGCAAAGGAATCTCTAGGTTTCATCTAGATCAATTACTTTATAAAAAGGCAATTAAAAGAGCGACCTTTCTTCAAGATAAGGTTATTCACGCAACATTTAAAAACGATTCTTTTCAGGTAAAAACAACTACAAACGATTTTATATGTAAGCAATTTTTAATGGCAACAGGAAAGAGATCGCTATTAGATAAAAAATTGGATCGCAATTTCATTCAACAAAAATCACCATGGCTAGCGGTAAAAATGCACTATGAGCACGATATGGATGATAACTTAGTCGAGCTTCATAATTTTGAAGGTGGCTATGCTGGAGTTTCTAAAGTAGAAAATGGTCATGTGAATCTTTGTTATCTAGCGAGTTATGAATCTTTTAAACGATATAAAAACGTAAACGATTTTAACAAAGAAGTTCTTTCTAAGAACAAATTTTTACATACTTTTTTTAAAAACGCTACACCTGCATGGGACCAGCCTATTACTATTTCTCAAATCTCTTTTGAAAAGAAAGCACCTGTGGAAAATCAAATTGTCATGCTGGGCGATACTGCTGGATTGATACATCCTTTATGTGGTAATGGCATGGCAATGGCAATTCATAGTGCAAAAATCGCCTATGAAGAACTAGATCCATTTCTAAGTAACCTTATCACAAGAGATCAGGCATTAAAAAACTATTCAGCTCAATGGAAACAAACATTCCATAAACGTTTAAAAATCGGTAGAATACTGCAAGGAATACTACTAAATCGTACTTATACAAAAATCGGTCTGTGGTTTCTACGTAGATTTCCATTTCTCTTATCAACCATCATAAAAAGCACCCATGGGAAACCTATCTAATATAACATACGATTCTCATAACCGCAATACTGATCCAGAATGGATGGATGATCCAGCGCTTGATGAAGTAACATTGCAAAATGCAGTTGATGACATCAATGTAGTTAATAAGCTTTTAGGCGGATTCAAGTTTATGCTTGATGCCGTTAAAAAGGAAATTGCAAAATATCCCAATCAAGAACTTACCATTGTAGATGCTGGCTGTGGCGATGGTGAGATGCTCAGGTATCTAGAAAAGCATTTAAGTAATGAAAAACTGAGTTTTTTAGGGTTAGACTTTGCTGCTCGTTCTATAGAAAAAGCTCGTTTAAAGAGTGAAGGATTATCGCGATTACGCTTTCGCGAAAGCGATATTCTCAAAATAAATCCAGAAGAGTTAAAGTGTGATATCTTGATAAGCTGTCTAACCATGCATCATTTTAGTGATGTTGAGATTATTGAATTTCTCACTAAGTTTAGAGAGCTTACCACTAAAAGTATTATAATTAATGATTTACACAGACACCGACTAGCGTTTCTGTTTTTTAAATATTTAAGCCCTATTTTTATAAAGCATGAAATTTCAAAGCACGATGGACTGATTAGTATTGCATCAGGTTTTAAAGTGAGAGATTTTAAGAAATATGCTAAGGCAATAGGTGTTAATAATGACCGATGGACATGGAAGTGGTCGTTCCGATATATATGGACAATTCCAATAGATGAGTGTAAAAATTAAAAGCGTGGCGACTGTAACGCCGCAGTATTATAAAGAAACCAAAGATATTTTACCTTTTGTTGAGGAGTGGTTGTCTGATCAGGACGAACGTTTAAGACGCAAAACCATCAAGATTTTTGAAGGTGCTGGCGTGGATAAACGTTATTCCATTATGGATCCTATTGAAGTTTTTACTAGAACCTCTTTTCAGGATCGCAATGAAATATATAAAAGAGAAGTGGTGCCACTAGCTCAAAAAGCGGTAGAACAAGCTCTTGATAAAGCCTCGTGGAATGCACAGGATCTAGATTATATCATAACGGTAAGTTGCACAGGTATAATGATCCCGTCAATAGATGCCTATTTGATTAATTCTATGAAAATGCGTCAAGACATAGTACGTTTACCAGTTACAGAAATGGGCTGTGTTGCAGGAATTTCTGGATTGATCTATGCAGAAAACTTTCTGAGA
>CAZBCH010000388.1:0-13085 GCA_964490235.1 uncultured Flavobacteriaceae bacterium
TTCCGTTGATGGCAAATGTACTTGCCGTAAGTAGAGTTGCTAGATTTTGTAAATCTGTATTGGAACAATCAGCCCAATTTTTTTCTGTGAGTGAAATACTTTCTACTAAGTATTTCCACAATCGTTTAGGTAGATCAAACAACCACTGGTTACCAACTTGCTTTTTACTACTTTTTCTTTTGGCGGCTAAGGCCTCAAAACATTCTTCGGTAGAAATGTAATTGAGCCAGTTAATGACTAAATTAAATTTATAATCAGAATCATGTAATTCTCTCGCGCCCCAAGCGCTCATTTTTAAAATGGCTGGTCCAGAAAATCCCCAATGTGTGATTAACAACGGTCCTTGAGATTCAAGTTTTAGCTGAGGTATTTCTACTCTAGCTTCCAACGCAATTCCTGCTAGTTCGGTGATTTGTTTATCGACTATATTAAAGGTGAAAAGTGATGGAACAGCATCAACAATCGTATGATCTAGCTTTCTCATCATTTCCCAGACTTTGGGACTGCTACCAGCAGTAACAACAAGATTATCACAAGTAAAGGAATCTGTTTTGGTGGTAAGTTGCCAAGAGTTTATCTTTTCAATAGAGGCTACATTCTGACTGTTAAGTATGTCTATGTGATGCTTCCGCGCAAGCGAGATAAAACAATCAATAATAGTTTGGGAAGAATTAGAAACGGGAAACATGCGTCCATCTTCTTCAATTTTTAATTCTACGCCACGTTCTTCAAACCAGGCAATGGTATCGCCAGTCATAAAACTATGAAAGGGTCCAAGAAGTTCTTTCTCACCTCGCGGATAATTCAAGGACAACGGTTTAGGTTCAAACTGCGCATGAGTAACGTTACATCTACCACCGCCAGAAATACGTACTTTTTGAAGTACATCTTTCCCGCGTTCTAAAATCGCGATAGAATGGTTTTTGGTTTGCTCTGCCAGGTTGATTGCAGTAAAAAATCCAGCTGCGCCGCCGCCTATGATTATGGTGTTGTAGTTATTCAAAAGTTGGCAAGAATGAGGTGTTTAATTGATAAGCTTCATGTGCTGCAACAAAGTTAGTTGAATCATCAAACAATTCAAGTACAAACTCACGATCTATAAATGTTTTGACGTCGTCTAAAATCTCATTATGAGATGACCATGGATATGAAATAATGTCTTCTACAAAACCATCTTTTACTGGATTGCAATGAACATATAAAATCACGTTTTTTAAATAAGCCTCTGACTCGATGAGTTTTCTTTTAAATGGTTTTTTGAACAAACTACCTGATCTGTTGTAGGCTTTATTGTATGATTTTGCATATCCAATAAACAAATTTGCAAAAGCTCTAGATATTTTTGACTCTTCTATTTCTTCATTGGTCTTGATGACTAGATGAAAATGATTCTTCATTAAACAGAAAGCAATGATCTCGCAAACAGGTGTCAAATGCTTTTCCATTTTATCAATAAAGAAAGGGTAATTGCGTGATTCTTTAAAAATATCAATCATGCCGTTAGCTTGATTAAAGATGTGGTAATACTTATCGCTTTCTATTTTGTCATACATCTGGAAAAGATAAAGAGATCTTGTAAATCAACCAAACATGCCAAGACGCAAACTTGGCATGTTGGTTTCGAAAGAGGTCTTGGTTGAGAACAAGCTGGTAAGATTTGACATGCCAACTATTCGTGTTGGCATTGTCTAAATCAAATCGAGATGCTGGTTGTTAGACCAGTATTTAATTTTATCGAGATCAACCAAACATGCCAAGACAAATACTTGGCATGTTGGTTTATAAAAAGGTTTTTGTAGGAGATTATTCAGATTCGACATGCCAACTATTTGTGTTGGCATCGTCTAAATCAAATCGAGATGTTAGTATTCTATACAAACATTCTTAGGTTCTGTAAAAAAGTCTAGAGCTTCAAAACCACCTTCACGACCTACGCCACTGTCTTTCACTCCGCCGAAAGGTGTTCTTAAATCACGATTCAACCATGTATTTACCCAAACGATTCCTGCATCGATTTCTTGAGTCATGCGCATGGTTCTCGATAAATCATTGGTCCATAAAGTAGCGCTCAGTCCGTATTTGGTGCCGTTTGCAAGTTCTAGCGCGTGCTTTTCGTCTATAAAAGGCATGATGGTCACGACTGGACCGAAGATTTCTTCTTGGTTCAACTTGCAGTCGTTTGACGTTACTTCGATAACGGTTGGTTCTAAATAGTAACCGTTTTCAAATTTCTCCACTTTAACTCGATCACCACCGGTTAAAATGGTGTAGTTTTCTGGTTCCGCTTTCGCGAAAGCGAGATACTCTTCAATTTTATCTCTATGAGAAGCACTTACCACGGCACCGACTTGGGTGCTAGCTTGCTCTGGATGGCCTACTCTAAGATCTTTCACACGATCAACAAAGTCTGTTTTGAATCGCTCGTAAATATCTTGCTGCACAAAAATGCGGCTGCCACAAAGGCAAATCTGACCTTGATTTGCAAAGGAAGATCTCACCGTTGTATCCAACATTTTGTCATAATCACAATCGGCAAAAATGAGGTTAGGATTTTTACCACCTAATTCTAGCGATAATTTTTTAAACATGGGAGCAGCTGTTCTTGCGATGTGAGCTCCAGTTGTAGTGCCGCCAGTAAAACTAATCGCTTTTATATGTGGATGAGAAACAATGGCCTGACCGCAACTGGCTCCATTTCCATGGACAATATTGAGTACGCCGGCTGGTAATCCTGCTTTTTTGACGATCTCGCCTAAAAGATATGCAGTTGCTGGTGTGACTTCACTAGGTTTTGCCACCACACAATTTCCAGCTGCGATCGCAGGAGCAATTTTCCAAGAGAAAAGATACAAAGGTAAATTCCAAGGTGAGATGCAGCCTACGACACCGATGGGTTTGCGTATTGTATAATTCATTGTGTTTTTACCGACACTTTCATGAGCTTTACTCGCGTACTGAGTGATCGCATTTCCATAAAATCTGAAATTAGAACTCGCTCGCGGTATGTCAACTGCTTTGGCTAGCCATAGAGGTTTTCCATTATCACGGCTTTCTGCTGCGGCAAGTTGATCTAGATTTTCTTCAATTAAATCTGCGATGCACAACATGATTTTAGAACGTTCATCAATAGAAGTGTTAGACCATGCTGGAAACGCCATCGCTGCAGCTTGATAAGCTTTTTCTACATCATCTTCATTAGAATTAGGAATCTCGCCATAAATAGTTCCTGATGCTGGTTCATAGTTATCCAGCCACATTCCCGATAGCGGAATCATTTCTTGATTTTTGATGAAGTTTTTTATTTCCATGTTGCTCGCTTTGTTATTTTGTGAAGATACAAGTTGTGAAGAAAATAATTAGAATCGGATTAACCTTTACGTTAATCAAATAAGCTTTTTAAGCTCCTCGCCTTAGAAAAGGCGAGGACAGATTAACAGCTTTGCTGCAAATCAGGAGTGGTTTGATGCGGTGTTTGAAAAAGTCTAGATTTTTAATAGTCTTATTATTGATAATAAATGTTTACCGTAGCCAACCTTTCCGACCAAAACTCGTTGCCGCTCTTTTTGCCCACCTTTCCTTTTATAAGGAAAGGAGTTTTTAATTTATTAGGGAATAGATCAAAGAATTATAAATCTACCCAATAACCTAAAATCTACTTCACAGTTATCTCATCCACAAAAATCCATGCGTTTCCATCGTATGGATAGCCTAAATGCCATTCTGGTAATTTACCAAAAGTAACGGCTCTCATTTTTACAAAGCGTACGTTTTTTATAGAAGTTTTGATATTAACATTATGAATAGCAACGATTTCTTCTCTGCCTGTTTCAGGTAATTTTTCGGATATGGTTTTGAGTAGTTTGTTATTCTCATCATATAATTCAAAGATGACTTCTCTAGGGTAGAAAATCCAACTGCGTTGATCTTTTAAGAAGCTAGTACTTACTTGAGAGATATCTTTAGAACTTCCCAAATCTACTGTTGCCACTACATCTTCCTTTTGCGTTCCTTGCCATGATCCAGAACGGAAATCTTCTGTTCCTTTCATACCATCAATCAAAGCATCATTACCGCCAGCACTGTATTCATTTGCGTATTCATGCTCCAGCACAACTGACATGTTCTTATCGTATTTAAAGAAATCTGTAGTGACCGTATAACTTATTTTTTCATTATGAATAGCGTAAATAGATAATTGAGAAGGTTCTGAAATTGTAATAGATTCTTGGTACAATTTAAACTCTTCGTCATTGATCTTGAAGTAAATTTCAGCATTTTCATCAATACTGTTCAGTGAAATAGTAGTAGTGTCAGAAAATGAAATATCGCCAGATTCAATATAAGGTACTGCAGGCATGTGTTCTTCATTAATTGAACTAACTATTCTGTCTTCTTTAGCAGTTGCCCAATCTGTAGGTTGATCGCTCATGTGGTAGATCAAAGTTCCAGAATTGGTGATCATTTCATGAGTTAGGAATGATTTTGTGTGCTCTTCAAAAGAGGTATAGTCGTCTTGTTTAGAACTCATTGGTTTATACTCTTTCGCGAAAGCGATATCATCAATATACTTTCCTTCTCCATTTTTGATTAAGGTAAACTGCTGGCCATTTTCTAGGTTGATGGTTGCTTTATCAAAAAGTGGCGTCCCGATGGCATATTCATTGCTTCCTGGAGTGACTGGATAGAAACCTAGTGCGCTCAACACATACCAGGCGCTCATCTGGCCGCAATCTTCATTTCCAGAAACTCCATCTGGATCGTTGTGATATAGAGTCGTCAGTATTTCATGAACTTTTTCTTGTGTTTTATGCGGTATGCCCACATAATTATATAAGTATGCCATGTGGTGGCTAGGTTCGTTTCCATGAGCATACTGACCTATGAGTCCAGTGATATCTGCTTGATGGCGACCAGAGGTTTCCATTTGTGCAGTAAACATGTTATCGAGGTGCTTTTCATAAGCTGCGTCGCCACCCATTAATGCGATATGTCCAGAAACGTCTTGTGGTGCGTACAAACTGTACTGCCAGGCATTTGCCTCGGTATAATTAAAATTGACTTCTTCTGGTTTAAAAGGAGCAAACCAAGTATTGCGGTAACGACCTTGCATAAAGCCAGTTTCTGGATTATACATGTTCTTAAAATGCTGCGCTCGTTTCATGTACTCGCTATATTTTTTTTGGTCTCCCATGGATTTTGCCATTTGAGCAATGGTCCAGTCGTCATAAGCGTATTCTAAGGTTTTAGAAACCGATTCACTTTCCATTTCTACAGGGATAAAACCGTATTTTTTATATGATTCTAAACCTAGTTTATCTTGAATAGAACTATGCAACATCGCCTCAAAAGCTTTATTCACATCATAACCTCTTATTCCTTTTAGGTAAGCATCTGCAATTACGGGAACAGCATGATAACCGATCATGCATCCAGTATAATTACCGCTGAGATCCCAAATGGGTAGAATGCCGCCTTCGTCATATTTTGCGTTAAAGGTGTTGATGAAATCGTTAGTGCGATCCTGCTCAATAATAGTGTATAAGGGATGTGCCGCACGATAGGTATCCCAAAGTGAAAAAACTGTGTAATAATCAAATTCCTGCGTTTCATGAATTTCTAAATCCATACCGCGGTAACGACCGTCCACATCTTGATATAAATTAGGAGCAATCATGGTATGATACAATGCGCTGTAAAAGTTTACTTTATTATCGTAGTTTTCATCTTCAATCACTATTTTATTCAGTTGCTTTTCCCATTTATCGTTTGCTTGTTTTTTAATGGTGTCAAAGTCTTTGTCGCCTATTTCGGTTTTTAGATTTCGTTTTGCGCCAGCTTCATCTACTGGGCTAATTCCTATTTTAATAGTTATAGGTTCGTTATTTGGATTGTCAAATTTTAAAGGATAAATTAGATCACTTGATGCCATTATTTCTTTTTGATTTACAATGGGATGTGACGTTTTTATATAGAAATAAAGCATTTGCTTTGTAGCCCAAGCGCTAGAAAATCGTTTTCCTTGAATTTCAGTGGCACTGTTAAATTGAAGATCATGTTCTAAGAGTTTATCTCTATGTAATAGATCTAGGATGACGTAATGGTTCTCGCTTTCGCGAAAGCGGTATTCATGAATCCCGGCACGTTCTGTAACTGTTAATCTTACATCAATGTCATTATCGTCCAGATGTACTTCATAATATCCTGGGCTTGCTTTTTCGTTATCGTGAGAGAATTTTGATGAGTAGCCTTCATTACCATCTGCGCCGTTATTTAAGATCGGTTGCGTTGTAGGCATCAATAAAATATCTCCATAGTCGCTCACACCGGTTCCACTTAAATGTGTGTGAGAAAAGCCATATATTACATTATCGCTATAATGATAACCGCTGCATCCATCCCAGCCATCGAGTCGAGTATCTGGACTCAATTGCATCATCCCAAAAGGCATGGTTGCACCAGGATAGGTGTGTCCATGGCCACCAGTTCCTATAAAAGTATTGACGTATTCTGTAAGTGGTCGATCAGCTACGGCTGGCGAGATATCATTTTTTACTTGTTTATTTTCCTTACAAGAGTAAATGAACATCAAAGCGCATAAGAACCCAAAGAATGTTTGTTTTGTCATCGATAATCGTTTTAAAAATCTAAAGATAATAGATATAAATTGATCTATTTGTCCTTGAAATGATGCTGTGGATGAATTTGTAATACTATTATATTTGCACAAATGAATGGCATGAGATCACTTTTAATTTTCTGTTTATTATGCACTTATATAGTGACATTAAATGCTCAAAATACTACAGTACGTATTACGTTGTACGATCAGTCGAGATATGACAATGGTTTATCTGCATCAGATGGATTGCTCATTGCATTTGAGGCAGGTAATAATAACAGTGTTGATGCGATGGATGCACCTAAGATTTTTAACATAGACGAATCCTTTGCACGACAAAACGGTTCTAGTTACTTGAGTATTGAGCGCAGGGATATTCCAGTAGATAACGAGGTTTTACCGTTTTTTATCATCAATTATAGAACTCAGGATTATGTTTTTGAAGTAGATGCATTCCAGATGCCAGGATTTTCTAGTTACATACAGGACTTGTTTACTGGTGAAATTCATGAAGTAGGAACTGGGCAAACTGAAGAAATACGTTTTAGTATCGATAACGCTATTCCTGAAAGTATAGATGTGAATCGATTTCAGATGACTTTTATAGAACAATCCGATTACATTTATGATAACGTATGGACAAACTTAGACCCATGTGTTACAACAACTGTAGCGACAGACAATTTAAATATTCTTTCTGGTACTGCGATTATTAATTGTGATGTGAATATTAATAATCTTTCTATTACTGATGGTGCTACATTGCAAATCGCACCAGGAAATACCATGACAGTAAACGGTGAAGTTTATAATCTAGGCACTATAGATGCAAGAGAAGGAACTATTGTTTTTAATAATTCTTCTACCGTCTATTCTCACAGTGCTCAATTAGGTAATCTTACGGTAAGTAATAATTACAACGTTGATCTGACAGGTGATTATGAGATTTATGGTACAGTAAAACACGATGGTTCTGGACTCTCGGTTATTGATAATTCAAAGGCAAATATCACTTTTAAAAGCTCCATGAATAGAAATGCATATTTCATACCTATTGATGTACAGTTAACAGCTCCTGTAGTGTCTGAAACTTATATGAGCGCAAAAAGAGCTTATAGATTTATAAGTAGTCCAGTAACTACTAGTGGTTCTATTTTTGAAAACTGGCAAGAAAATGGTAGTGAAACGATCGTAGGTTTTGGGACAGATATTACTGGAACAGCTGGTGCAGCTGCTGGTTTTGACGTTACAGGAACAAATAATTCTTCTCTGTATAGTTGGGATAATATCAATCAAAGCTGGGCAGCACAAACGAGTACGAATAACACTAGTGACATCATAGAATCAGGAAAACCTTACCGACTATTTATACGTGGTGATAGACAAGTAGATCTTACTACAAATGTAGATGCGCAAAGAGAAACAGTGCTTAGAACTAAAGGAGTCTTTGAAAGCGTGATTCCCTCAACAATTACAAATAATAACGATGGGGCTTTTAATATGATAGGGAATCCATTTTTGGCACCATATCATTTGAGCGGTATGTTGAGCAATCTTAACATGAATGCTGCTCCAGTCGATGCGCCGAATACCAGACCTTCTTTTTTTTATGTTTGGGATCCTACCATTCAAGCTAACGGTGCTTATGTAACTTATGATGTAATGGATAACATGAACAATCTTACGGATAGTCAGGTAAATGGTTATTTACAACCCTATCAGGCAGCATTTGTAATTGCAAATGGTAATGCTGGATTATTTAATTTTAAAACTACATATCTTGATGCTAATCAAGGCAGCGTTCAAATATCTTCCTCACCTGTAGTAATGAGAATTGAATTGAGTAAAAGCGGAGTGAAAAAGGATGGTGCTTTACTTAAATTTGATTCTAGATTCTCTAATCAATTTGATAGTTATGACGCTATAAAGTTTTTTAATCTAGAAGAAAATTTATCTATTAAAGATGGAGTTCAATTAACAAGTATTAACGCTAGAAACTACCCAGTTGCTGGAGAGGTTATCCCAATTCATTTAGAGCAATTAACTTCAGGAACTTATGTGTTGGATCTTTCGCCTTTAGACTTTGTAAATTTGGATGCTTTTTTAGTAGATAATTTCTCAGGACAAACCACGTCTATTAATAACACTTCTATGACCAGTTATTCATTTGATTGGGATCTTTCAAATGCGCATAGTAGTAATGCATCTCGTTTCCATATAGAGTTTTTAAACAGTACGTTGAGTGTTGATGAATCCGCTTTCGCGAAAGCGGTAACCATTTATCCTAATCCATCAATAAACAAGATCCTTAATGTCGATATTCCATCTGGTGATAGTTTAAAAGAAATAATCGTTTATAATACTTTAGGACAAACAATAAGAGTTTTTAAAGCTGTAGATGCAAATAAGCAGTTGGATCTTTCTAGTTTAACTAATGGGGTATATTTAGTAAGATTTGAACTAGAAAAAGGACTAGTAACAAAAAGAATAATTCTTGAATAACAAGCCTTTAAAGGTTACTGTATAATTGTAAACTATGTTAACACCACTTTCAGAACAAGAATTGCATCAACTTGCAATGAATATCGTTGGTAAAGAAATGGAAGAATTAGGTTATGAATTTTTATCGATTAACTCAAAGCCTAAAAAAGATCCACAGTTTGTAGCCTTAAAAGATAAATATTTACATTTTGTTGTTGTGAGAGCGGTAACTTATCCAGCAAATCCTGTTGAGTACGATGAAAAGTTAATGAACATGATGCGCGATCATGGTAATAAATATAAAGCCACTACATACTACGCAGGAGTAGGACTAGCAAATTCTAGAGATTATAACATGCCAGTGCATCATGAAGACGATTATGTTGTTAATTTTGCTGGATTAATAGAGATCAAATGAGATATTACCTTTTTATCGTAAGTGCATTTTTAATTTTTTCTTGTAAAGAAAAAGAATCGTCAACTTTAACAACAATTCCAGAACCACAAGAATTTGTGGGTCAGGCGATAGGTACAACTTACTCAATAAAACTCTTTGCAGACGACGAGGTGACGCTTAAAAAAGAGGTGGATAGTATCATTGATATGTTTAATAATTCCATGAGTACATGGGTAAAAGGCTCTTTAATTAACAGAATTAATGCAGGAGAAGATAGCGTTTTAGTAGGCAAGCCTTTTAAAGAAGTATTTGAACAAGCGCAGCAGGTTTATCGTAAAACCGATGGATATTTTGATCCAACCGTTGGCAATCTAGTAAATGCTTATGGGTTTGGAGCCGATGGTAAACAAGAGCGTATTCCTACTCAAAAGAAAATAGATAGTCTTAAAAGGTTTGTGGGATTTCATAAAATGAGTATCGTTCCATCGATTGTAAAAGATTCTTTTTACATCAAGTCAAATCAAAAAGGAATGTACTTAGAATTTAATGCCATCGCAAAAGGTACCTTAGTAGATTACATGGCGCGATTGCTAGATGAAAAAGGTGTAGAGAATTATCTAGTAGAAGTAGGAGGCGAGCTCGTAACTAAAGGAATCAATCTTGAACGCAACGGCAAATGGTCGGTAGGTATAGATGATCCAAATCAGAAACCAGGTGAACGTGTTTATATTACCGTATTAGAATTATCTAATGAGGCCATGGCAGGTAGTGGTAATTACCGCAAGTTTAAAATAGATCCAGAAAGTGGTCAGGAATTTGTGCATACAGTAAATCCTATTACAGGCATGGCGCAACCTAGCGAGGTCATAGGAGTTAACGTTATTGCAAAAAACTGCACACTCGCCGACGGATTTGCCACAGCCTTTATGGCGATGCCATTAGAAAAATCAAGAGAGATACTTAAAAACTTACCAGATCTAGATGTGGTAATTATGTATACGGATAAAAACGGGATGTTAAAATTTGAAACGACTCCAGATTTTGAGAAGTTTGTGAAGCAGGCTGGGTAGTTTTTATTTCCTCACCACAGGAATCAACTCACCAGCTGCAAGTCTATAGCGATCTACTAGATTTGCTCCTAATTCTTTAGTATAATCAACAGCATCAACGGTAAAGCCTACTTTAATCAAACGATCAAAATAATCCATCCCGTAAACACGCACATGATCGTATTGCCCAAAAATTTGAGCTCTTTCTTTACGATCCGTGATGGAATCGTCTTCAAAAGTGACGTCGCGATTATTTTCTAAAGGTATTTGAAGAATCGCAGTGCCGCCAGGTTTAAGAACTCGGTAGATTTCTTGCATCGCTTTGAAGTCGTCAGGTATGTGTTCTAGAACGTGATTACAAAGTATGAAATCAAATTCATTATCCTTAAATGGCAGGTTGCAAATATCAGCAAGAACATCAGCTAGAGGAGAGTTGAGGTCTGTTGTGGTGTATTGAATAGTTTCGCTTTTGCGAAAGCGTTTGTAAAAACATTGCTCTGGTGCAAAGTGTAATAATCTTTGCGGTCGCGTTAATAAATCTGTTTCGTTTTTTAAGTACAGCCAAAGCAATCTGTGTCGTTCTAAAGAAAGTGTAGAAGGTGACAATACATTCTCGCGCACATTTTCATAACCATAAGGTAAAAAGCTTTCAAAAGTCTTTCCATCAATGGGATCTTCATAACGATCACCACGATACCACCATGCAATCAATGGCCGCACATAATAACTTGCGCTTATGAGCCAAGGTCTAGGTATGAGGTTAAGGAAGAATTTGAAAATACGCTTCATAATTATAGTTAATCATTCCGCACTTGATGCGGAATCTGCTGGAACTATCGAAATATTAATTAAATCCGAAATCTTTTCCCCAACCCTAAAGGGCGAGATTTCTAAACCGTTCTCGACTGCGCTCGAATTGACACTTTGTTTTTGATTTTCCTTTTATATTTACTCCTTCCATCGATAAGGATCTTCTTCGTTAGAAGTGATTCCTAAAACGTCATAGATATAATCAAATGTACTTAGCAATCTAGGTTCGCCATCTACTATCGCCACATCGTGTTCAAAATGTGCACTAGGTTTCATGTCTCTAGTTTTAATCGTCCAGCCGTCAGGATAGTGCTTGATGTTTTTAGTTCCTAAATTGATCATAGGTTCTATAGCAACAGTCATTCCTTCTACAAACTTTTTACCACGACCGCGTTTACCATAATTAGGCATTTGTGGATCTTCATGCATCACACGACCTAGTCCATGACCTACTAGCTCGCGCACAACGCCATATCCAAAAGACTCACAATATTCCTGTATCGCATAACCTACATCGCCTACACGTTTGCCCACTCTAAATTGCTCGATTCCTAGGTATAAAGATTTTTTAGTACGCTCTAAAAGATCTAAAGTTTCTTGAGGCACTTCGCCTACCGTAAAGGTATATGCATGATCTCCATAAAAACCATCTACTATCGCACCACAATCTATGGAAAGCACGTCACCTTCTTTAATCGCTACTTCCTTAGGGATTCCATGAACCACTTCTTCATTAGGTGAAATTAGTAACGTGCTGGGACAGTCGTACAATCCTTTAAAACCAGGTATTGCACCGTTATCTCTTATATATTCTTCGGCTAGCGTGTCTAATCGCAGCGTGGTTACTCCAGGCTTGATTTCGGCAGCGATCATACCTAATGTTTTACTTACCATTAAGGCAGCACGACGCATGATTTCTAGCTCTTCTTTATTCTTAGTAACAATCATAATTTGTAGAAAGTCGCAAAGGTAGGAATTATAGTTTCAAAAATGGAACGGTTCTTTTGTCATTCCGCTGTAGAGCGGAATCGCTGAGTGTTGATCTCAATTCTTTTTGAGAACCATATTACTATTGCATCTAATCCAGATTTATTATCTATTTTCCTTAATTTAGCCATATGAATATTAACTTAAAAGACAAAACTGCTCTCGTTTGTGGCAGCAGTACAGGAATAGGAAGAGAAACGGCAAAGCAGTTTGCTCAAGCAGGTGCAAGAGTAATTCTTTTGGCGCGCAACCCTAATAAATTACAAGTAGTCCTTAATGAATTGGATACCAGCCATCGTAATGATCATACCTATCTTGTAGCCGATTTCTCTAACTTTAAAGAAGTGAAGAATGTGGTTTCCGCTTTCGCGAAAGCGAATCCCATACACATTATCATCAATAATACGGGCGGTCCTGCACCAGGATTTCTTATCGATGCAGAGGTTGATGCGCTGGAACAAGGCTTTACACAGCATGTAAAATGCAATCAGGTGTTGATCCAAGCCTGTGCGCCAGGTATGAAAGAAGCCGGTTATGGTCGTGTGATAAATGTGATCTCTACAAGCGTGAAAGCACCGATCGAATTTTTAGGCGTTTCTAACGTAATACGAGGTGCAGTAGCAAGCTGGGCAAAAACACTTGCGACCGAATTAGGACCTCACGGAATCACAATAAATAACGTCTTGCCTGGGTTCACAGCAACAGATCGTCTTGATAAAATCATCGCAGGAAAAGCATCTCG
>CAZBCH010000389.1:0-15918 GCA_964490235.1 uncultured Flavobacteriaceae bacterium
GCCGTTATTCCAGATAGTTCTTATGCAGGAGTTTATGACGCAACAATAGAATTTTGTAAGAAAAACGGAGCTTTTGACCCTACTACAATGGGTACTGTTCCTAATGTAGGACTTATGGCTCAAAAAGCTGAAGAGTACGGCTCGCACGATAAGACCTTTGAAATTGGGTATGGCGGTAAGATTCAAGTTGTAGATCAAGATGGAACTGTATATATGGAACATACAGTAGAGGCTGGAGATATATGGAGAGCGTGTCAAACTAAAGATGCACCTGTACAAGATTGGGTTAAACTTGCAGTTTCTAGAGCACGTGCAACAGGTGATCCTGCTATTTTCTGGTTAGATAAAAATAGAGCCCATGATGCCGAAGTTATTAAAAAAGTAAACCTGTACCTTAAAGATCATGATACAAATGGTCTAGACATCACGATCGCTTCTCCTATAAAAGCTACAGAGCGTACACTAGAAAGATTAAAAGATGGTCTCAACACCATTTCTGTAACAGGTAATGTACTTAGAGACTATAACACAGACTTATTTCCTATTCTTGAAGTAGGAACAAGCGCAAAAATGCTTTCTATCGTACCATTAATGAACGGTGGTGGTTTGTTTGAAACCGGTGCCGGTGGAAGTGCTCCTAAGCACGTTCAACAGTTTGAACAAGAAAATCACTTGAGATGGGATTCTTTAGGTGAATTCCTAGCTCTGGCTGTCTCACTTGAGCACCTAGCAGAAGCGTATGATAATAACAAAGCTCAAGTTATAGCAGACGCTTTAAACACAGCAACGGAGAAGTTTTTAATTAATAGAAAGTCTCCTTCACGCAAGGTAAATGAATTAGACAATCGAGGTTCTCACTATTACCTTGCCTCATACTGGGCTCAAGAACTTGCAAATCAGGAAGAAGATGAAGAGCTTGCTGCACAATTCAGTTCTTTAGCAAATAAACTTGTTGAGAATGAAGATAGGATTACTCAAGAGCTGATTGAAGTTCAAGGAACATCCATGGATATAGGCGGTTATTATAAGCCTGACGCAGATAAAGAAGAGGCTGCTATGCGACCTAGTGCTACTTTAAATGAAATAATTGGGTAACATTCCGTTTTATATTCATATATTTTTAAATAAAAAATCCTCAAGCATGGCTTGAGGATTTTTTATTTCATTTAATTGTGAATTCTACATTTCATACGCATAATTAAACAGTTGAGAAAAGTACCTAGAAGATCAACCTCAATAGTTTACTATTTTTATAGAAAGAAGAAATCATGATAATCTATTATTCTAAAATATATAACCTCTTAATGTATACTCATTTAGTAACGGTTATTCCTTGTGTCTTTGTCGGTGCCTATCTTCTGTTCTTTAGAAAAGGTACAAAGTGGCACAAATTACTGGGTAAATATTACATGATTTCTATGGTTATTACTGCCATAGTTTCCTTATTCATGCCTGCGATGGTAGGACCTCAATTTTTAGGGCATTTTGGATGGATTCATTTGTTTAGTATTCTTACCCTTTGGTCTATTCCCACAGCTTTAATAGCCGTGAGAAAAGGACAAATAAAAAAACATAAAATTAAAATGATTTTGCTGTATATAGGAGCCTTAATGATTGCCGGCGGCTTCACATTTGTGCCAGGAAGATATATGTACGAGGTGTTTTTTGGTTAATATAAATTCATTTTAATCTCGCTTTCGCGAAAGCGAACTAAAAATATTGACCTATACCAAAAACGAAACCCTTTGTCGCGTCTGGTGTAATCCCTACACCATAATCAATCCTAAAAATGGTATTGAAAATACGTTTATGAATAAAACGCATTCCTAAACCTGGATAAATTCTTAAATTTTGTGAATCTCCAAAATCTGAAATAGCACCACCAGGATTGCGCCAGCTACCAATGTCAATAAACGTATTACCTTGCAAAACAAACCAATCCTTATCTATAAACGAATACCTAAATTCTGTATTCAAAACTACAGCACCTGTACCACGATCAATCACGTTTCCTACACCTCTTATATTTAAATTATTATCGACTGCAAAGGGTGCAAATGGAGACTCGTCATTTGTAGAAAAACCAATTCTTAATCTAGTAGCCCAGTTGCCTCTATCTCCTACTCGATGGAAATAAGTAAAATCGTTTCTCCATATAGTAAAACTAGGCAATGAGCTATCAGAACTTTCTACGTACTGTATATTAAAATTACTCTTAAAACCTTCGTGATATTGATAGTAACTAGCCACACCGTTATATTCGTATATCAACTTGATCAAATGCTTATCTACTTCTAGTTCTCTAGGAATATCGTTTGATGTAGCACCTCTCAAGTAGCGATAATCTTCTGTAAATGTGCTATAAGCTACCTCTGCTCTATGGTTTAAATTAAATTGATGTAATAATCCTGCGGTATAAGACGTGTTATTATACTTATATTGTGCTACCTGATTATTAAAAAACACAGGCTCTTCAGTTGTCAAAGACTGAATATTGATGGAAATACCCCAATATTTATTTACTATATAAGGAGCTCTAATACTAATACCATATGAATCAAAAATATCATTTTGGTAAAAGATTCCTAAAGCTATTCCTCTACCTAAAGTATTAAATTCAGTAACTCCTGCACGGTAAGCAACTTCATCTTTATCTGTCGTATAAAAATTAAAATATGGTATGATGGTAAAATTCTCTTGAATTCCATACACGACTTTATACCCATCTTCTATTTCAAAAACTTGATAATATGCATGAGCAATAGGAGCCTCTCTTTTTAATCGTATCATGTCACTATTCATTAAAACACTATCTAGTGGTTGTCCTACTTTTAAATCAATAATTTTTATTATGTATGCTGTTTTTGTTTTCTTGTTATCTTGAATTACAATTTCTTGAACGTTTTGAGAATAAGATAAAGCGCTTATTGCAGTTGTGATAACCGCAACAAGCACTTTCAAATATCTGTGGAAAGATTTAGACATATTAAAGGACAAGCCTAAAACCTAAATTAAATGTTTCTCCTAGGCCTGTATTATTTCCTCTTACAAAGTTGGTATATAGTGTTTCGACATTAAGCTCATTAGTCAGTTGGTATTTCACACCTGCGCCCATGGCAGTAAAATCCTGAGAAAAATCATTTCCTAAATCTATGCGTTGAGCATGTTGCGCAAGACCAAAAATGGTAAACTTTGAAGATGGAAAGTAGCTCACAAAAACTCCAGGAATAAGGTTCAAACTATTATTTGCAAAACTTTTATTTTTATCTCCAAAACTTAATTCTGAATTTAACTCTGCAAAAATTTGCCAGTTTTTACTGGGAAACGTGTAATCATAGAAGAATCTATTTTGCAAACGGAATCCATTTTGAGATAGAAAAACGCCATTATTACCATTTATCGCGGCAAAATCTTCTGATTCATTATCTATTGTAGGTATAAAGAGTGAACTTTGAATCGAAAAATTATTTACTTTTTCAAAAGGAACAAATTTAACTGATGGTGCAAACGCTGTTATCCCTGATCTAGCTGTACCAAATTCTCCATCAAACGAGAAAACATCTAATGCATCACGACCAGCTACTGCGTTGCTTCTTGCTTCAATAATAGCACCTACATTCCACCTTCTATTATTACCTATGCCCGTGTAGAACTCTAATGTAGAAGTAAAAAATGTTTGTCTAGGTTGTGTACCACTTGCAAAGGTACTTTCAGTCTCAGTATAAAGATTATTAAACCACTTGATATCATATTGACCTTTTCCTATTAACTTAGATGGTGTAAGTGTTTGTATCACTGACCCATCTATTGAGTCGTCGTCTTGAGCATTTATTTGTGCTGTGATAAATAAGAGTATTAAAAATGATAATAGGTTGCATTTTAAGAATTTCATAAGGTCTTATTTAGTAATTTCTAAATTTATTTTTGTTTATTAATCTTCCAGTTATAAGAATAGTATTTGATCTTAACTCTTGAGTTAAAAGGTACTTTTCTATATTTATTAATAAAGTCTATTACAGCACCTTCTTGCTCAAAATCTTCTTTATACCATTCAAATATTTGAGAGATCGCAACCTTTTTTCCAGATCGGATAAACTGATCATCATTAATTGCTAATCTCGTTTGTCGTTCCAGCTGGAAGTTTAATTCCTTCGGTTTGTAAGCATTTGGAATTAATGGTGGACAACCCATTGCCCCACAAACTAAAACAAAGTGAAATCTGGGATCTTTAAATCTTGCTCTTAATAAATTGTTTTCGATCTCATTAAGTGTAACTTGTTGTCCTGCTATATGATGTTTTCTTTTATCAAAAAAACCTGGAACATCTAATGGAGAACTAATAGGATATGAATCGATAATACTTTTAATGACATAAAGATTATAGGCGTTGATCCAGAAAGACTGGTAATGATTCACATCCTTTAATGATACCTCTAGATCCTTTGAGGTATTTATAAGTTTATATAAATGTGTAGGGTTTTCTTTTATCGATTGATAATCTACTTTACCGTCCTTTACATTTTTAAATAGAAATATATCGAGATCGTCGTGGAATGCTTTTAAATCTTGTCCCATACCTACCTGGATAAAGAATAACATAAGTAGTAACTGAGCCATTTTATTTCTCATAATTTTATTTTCTTCAATATTAAATAGGTTTTAATTAAATCGATTGTTTTACTTCTCATTAAAGTTTCAATTATTATCACAAGAGTATAACAACACCTGATTACAACACTTTCATTTGTTGGGACAAACTTAGACGCACTACCACTCTCACATTTGGGCAATTCTACCTGTAAAATTTTACATATTTCCCGTATTTAAATATGATTTGTAATTTTTGGACCTTCGCTTTCGCGAAAGCGAAGATTCCATAAAGTTTTACACAAAAAAAAGGGAATCACTTTATCAAGTGATTCCCTTTGTAATAATTTTGGACAATAAACTATCCGTTTGAAGGATACCATTCCATCAAGGTTACCTTAATATTTTCATCTTTTTCATTAATCATAGATTTAAATTTTTCAACATCTTGAAAACCATCAGTACCTCTGTAGTGATAAGGAATAACTTCCTTAGGTGTAAAGTCTAAAACAGCGCTCGCTGCCTGATTAATATCCATTGTATATGGTAAGTTCATACATACAAAAGCCTTGTCGATGTTCTCTAAAGACCTCATCTCTGGAATATCTTCTGTATCACCAGAAATATAAACACGATAACCGTTTTTCTCTAGTACATAGCCATTACCTCTACCTTTCACATGTTTGTCCAGTCGTCCTTCTGTAATATTGTACATAGGAATTGCGGTAATTTTCAGTTCATTTCTTGTAGTGGTTTCACCATTATTTACAACAACAAGCGGCTTTAAATCATCAGATAATTTATCTGCGACAGCCTGAGGTGCAAAAAGAAAATTGTTTTCTGTTTTCACAGATAATAATGTTTCTTCATTCATATGATCACCATGAATATCAGTTACTAAGATGACCTCAGCTTCTGGCATACCTTCAAAAGATGCGGCGCCACCTACAGGATCTACATAGATAATCTGTCCATCCCAATTCATTACAAAAGTCGCATGCGAGATAGGCATTATTTCAATCTCGTTCATGATTTTTTCACTGTTCTCGGCTATGACCTCTGAGGTTATAGTTTCTTCCTCAACAACTTCTTCTTTATTTTCTTTACATGAGGCTGCTAGTAATGAAACAGCCATTAATGTAATCCATAATTTATTCATCTCTTTTATTTTTAATTCGTTCAAAGTTATAGGTAGCTCAATTATTTTTTAGCCAAAATAAAATTAAAATTGTTGTACACAGACCAACACCTTTATAAACAACAAGTTGAACATTGATACTAAACCTTAAGGTAAAATCGGTAACTTTTTTTTAACCTCATAAAGCCTCTTTCCTAACGATACAATTAAACAAGCTTCATTTTAATTTTTCATGATTAGATAGTTTAGAAAATAGCTTTGCATTAACCATTTAAAGCTAGATTATGAAAACTAAATTTTTACTTTTTGCTGCTAGTGCTATAGCACTAATTTCATGCAACAATGACGATGAGTCTCCTAAAATAAACCCACAAGCAGATGACGTGGTTCTTAGAGCTCATTCAACGACTCCTAACTTTTTGAAGACTACGTCTGATTTTGCTTCAGTAAACGTCTACCCTATTCTTTCAAGTGAAGATCAACTGCAGGACACACCTAATTTTGTGTATGGTTCCATGGCAGATGGATGTGGTTTGATCTACAATCAAGAAGAAGAAAATTACACGGTAATCAATAATATTGAGGCAGATTATTCTATAGCTCGTATCACTTTAGATAAAACTTTTAAACCTATCGCTGGAGAATACATTTTAAATGAACAAGCAACAGGCTCTACGGCTCAATGCTCCGGTTCATTGATAACATTAGAAGAGCATGGTTTTGGTCCACTTTACCTTTCTGGTGGAGAATGGGGCGGCGCTTCTAAAGGAGTTTTTGCAACAGAAGTTACTAAACATAGTTCTTCCAGAATGTTTCCAGAAATGCTAACTGCAATGGGACAATGGAGTACTGAAAATGCTGTAGCAATAGGAAAAGATGCCTATGATGATAAAACTGTCGTTTTTATAGGAGATGACCACTCTGATAACAATGTACCATCAGGCCAACTAGGTATGTATATAGGTAACCGTGGTGACCTTTATAACGGTAGCCTTTATGGTCTTAAAGTAACTACCACAGGAATTGACTTTGAAATGGATATGATAGAAGGACAAACTTATGATGCCACTTTTGTACAGCTTAATGAAAAAAATATAGACCTTCTTGATGCCGAAGCTAAGACTAAAGGAGTTATGGGATTCTCAAGACTAGAAGATATAGACTGGAGAAGAGGTAGCGATCAAAATCAAAGAGAAATCTATTTTGCCGTGACTGGACGTAAAAGAGCTTCACTTGAAGGAAAAGGTTCTCAATATGGACGCATCTACAAAGTAGAGCTCAATGAGAACGATCCTACTGGACCAGCCAAAATCACTTGCATCCTTGATGGTGATAAAATAGGTGGCAAAGCATGGGGTTTCCATAGCCCTGATAACATTCTAGTAACTGAAAACTACGCTTACATTCAAGAAGATCCTAATGGTTATTTTGATGATCCTGTTAGAACTCACTACGCTAGATTATATCAATATAATTTAAATACAGGAGAGCTAAAAACGGTTTTAGAATGTGATCAAGTTGCCGCAGCCGCAGCAGGTGTAGGAAGCGAGACCAGTATTTGGGAAATAACTGGAATGATAGACATTTCAGACCAGATAGGAATTGAAGGAACCTTTATGGTAGCTACACAAAATCACGGTTGGGAACCTGCTGACGGCAGCGCCTTCTCAGATCCTAACGCGGTACTAGACGTAAACAACAGTCGTAAAGAAGGTAGTATGTTATATGTATTAACCGGACTGGAGAGATAAGATGAACCCACTAACCACCCATTTTGTAAAGAAGATCTGTTTTCTAACAGGTCTTCTTTTAATTTTGATCTCTTGCAAACCTATTACTACTGAATATGTAGAAAAGATCAACCTAGAACCGTCCATCGATTTAGAAAAGATGTATATAAACGACTTGCAAAAATGTATAGATTACATCAACCATATCAGTAACACATCAAATACAGATAGTCTCAAATTTTATTTCAAAAAAGCACGAACTGAATTTAAAAAAGTGGAACCAATACTCTCGTTTCATGATCTTCATAATTACAACTATTTAAATGCTCCTAACATTTTAAAAGTAGAAGAAGAAGATCTTACAGACGTAAAAATTAATAAGGCGAGTAGTTTTCAAACTTTAGAGGAAGGTATTTTTAACGATCATCCAGACGTTGCAGCTATTCATAAAACCGCACATAAGCTTCATGCAAGATTAGAACTCATCCTTAGAAATACAGACATTGAATACTTGAAACCGTATCATGTCCTTTGGATGGTGCGTAAACAATTAGTGCGCACTGCAACCACTGGCGTTACAGGATTTGACTCACCTATCTTAGAAAATAGTTTGATGGATGCTGTTACCGCTTTCGCGAAAGCGGAACAAATATTAGATCTCTACGATTACAAATTCAGCAACAACGACTTAAAAACTGCTTGGAAAAACAAATTTAATAAAGCAGAAGATTTCTTAACAAGTACAAGCTTTAATGAATTCAATAGGTATGAATTTATTAAGAATCATATTGATCCTATGCTGGTACTATGGGTAGAAACTGCACAAGACTGGAATGTTCATTTTCCATTACAGCTTGCCATTAATAATGATGCTACTAGCCTTTTTTCTAAAGATGCGCTAGCATTAGACTTTTTTGCAGGTCAAAATGTAAGTCCAATAAATGAAAAACAAATCGAGCTAGGTAAGAGACTGTTCTATGATAAAAATCTGTCTTCTTCTCAATCTATAAGCTGCGCTTCTTGTCATAAGCTGGACCTTGCTTTTACAGATGGATTAAAAAAGTCTAAAAACCTGAATCGCAACAGCCCTAGCCTCACTTACAGTGCCTACCAGCAAGGTTTTTTCTACGATAAAAGAGCTGGCAGTCTAGAAGGACAAATTGTTTCAGTGATTAATAACAGTAAAGAATTTCATTCAGACCTTAAAAGTTTTGCTTCATCAATTGATCAAGATAGCAGTTACATCAAAGAATTTGAAAAAGTCTATAAAACAACTATAAATCAAAATAGTATAAGACTTGCTATCGCAAATTACGTGCGTAGTTTGAATTATTGGAATTCTAAATGGGATAAGAACATTAGAAATGAATTAAATACACTTACAGCATCAGAAATAAATGGATTTAACTTATTTAACGGTAAAGCAAAATGTGCAACTTGTCATTTTGCTCCAGTATTTAATGGTACTGTCCCACCAGATTTTGTAGATACAGAAATGGAACACTTAGGCGTTCCTGAAAGTGCAGTAACTAAGAATGCTACTATTGACCAAGATTTGGGACGCTTTGAGCTTTTTAAAACTGAAAATAGAAAATACTTTTTTAAAACACCTAGCATAAGAAATGTCGCTCTTACAAGTCCATATATGCACAATGGAGTATACAAGACACTAGAAGAAGTAGTAGAGTTCTACAATTTAGGTGGTGGTTATGGTATAGGAATAACAGATCAAGAATTTCAAACGCTTCCTAGTGATCCATTAAATTTAACAGATCAAGAAAAAACAGATCTCGTTAATTTTATGAAAACTCTGACTGATGAAGAATTTCAAAATGTCAATTATATGATGTATAATTAGTAAAATAAGTTCTCAAAGTGCAGTAACAAATCTTGCACTTTGAGATTTTCTAAAGAGCTAGTTTAATAGAAAAATATATGATAATGCAAACTATTAAACCTATTACAGATCGGGAAACATACTTTTTTTTTGAGTCCTTAATGCGCAGTTGACCTAATTCTGTAGATCGTTCTTTACGATCCATATTTTGAAATTCTTTTCTAAAATTAGTCAAGTTTTTCAAAACAAACAGCAACCAGAAAACTATCAAGAATATCGGCAAGAACATCAATTGCCAGTTATCTGATAAGGAATATAAATTTGCCATATTAAGGTAAATCATTTACTAATGTGGCCAGCGCCTTACCTACTTGGTTCTCATAACCATATTTTGGAGCTGCTTCACAAATATGAATATACTTAGGCAAAGAAGAAGCCTGTTTAATGATTTCATTTACCAAATTTCTTAATTCTTGAAATGTATAACCTACCGGAGACTGAGCACTAGAAGGAAAATTTGCTACAACGTCCATATCTATTTCTAATGAAAAGCGACTAGAATCGATATGATTCATAGCTTTTTCAACTTCTGATATGACTTTTAAAGACTCGATACGATAAACGCTGTAATCTATTTGATCGTTATTATCCATAAAATCAATCATAGGCTGACTCAAATAATTTTCTTGAATACCCATCATAAAATAGGATTTTAAATATCCTTCTAGTACGGCATGAGTAAATCCGTTACCACTATGTCTTCCTATAGATGGCCTTAAGTCTGTATGGGCATCTATGTTTATACAATCTACTGAATGATTATAACCTGAAGACCTTAATAACGGATAAGAGTTATTGTGCCCACCACCTATTACTATAGGCATCTTACCTGCTGCAATAATTTTAGTTACTATCTCACTTACTCTTTGATCGATTAATTTTACAAGGTCACTTAACCTCACTCTATCATCATGTAATAAAGAGTCCAAGTTTTGCGCCTCATTCATAAGATCAACTACCACGACTTTTCCTAAAACACAAAACCTACTACCATCATTAATCTTTGAATGTTGTAAACCTAAAAAACTTTTAAGAAAAACGTTCCATGCTTCACTTGCTCCTGCTCTACCTAAATTGGCTCTAACACCTATGTCTTCTGGAATTCCTATAAGAATGTAGCTTGCTTTTATGTTAGCAATCTCTTCTAAATTCTCGCAAATCTCAATGGCTGATGCGTATGTAGTAGATGAATCCTCTAGTACTTTAGTGTCATGAATATTTAGATGATACCTATGTGGTTTATACTCAAGCCTATTTTGTTCATTGAAGATTTGAAAGTGTTTATTCACGTATAAAATTCTTTAAATGAATTCTCCATCAATCATTACTTGATCTATTATTACCTGACCAAAATTATATGGAATTGCAGCAATACTTTCTATATTTTTAAATAATAGTAAATGTGCCTTTTTCCCTATTGTTATACTACCTAAATCATCTTGCATTTCTAGGGCATGAGCAGCATTCACGGTTAATGCGTTTAAAGCCTGCTGCGGTGTCATTTTCATTTTTATACAGGCAAGTGCAAATACAAAGTTTAAATTCCCAGATGGCGTACTGCCAGGATTGAAATCACTTGCCAAAGCAACTGCGATATCACAATTTATCATTTCTAATACGGGCGCATAATCTAGACCTAAAAAAAACGAACAACTAGGTAAAGCTGTGGCGATCGTTTTTGCTCCAGAAAGCGCAGTAAAGTCTGCTTTTCTCATTACTTCTAAATGATCTACACTTACAGCTCCTGCTTTTACAGCAGCTTCTATTGCTCCCAATGAGTTAAATTGATTTACATGCACTTTAGCCTTAAGTCCATAAGCGCTTCCAGCTTCAATGATTTGAAGCATTTCATGAACGGTAAAATAATTTGTTTCACAAAAGACATCTATATAATCAGCTAATTGTTCTTTTGCAATTTTGGGTAACATTTCATGAATAATAAGATCAATATATGCCTCGCGATTATTCTTATATTTTTTAGGAAATGCATGTGCTCCCAAAAAAGTTGTTTTTATTGGTATTAGGTGATTGGTATTTGTTCCGTTTTCGCGCAAGCGTTTTACCACTCTTAAAATTTTCAACTCACTTTCTACACTTAATCCATAACCACTTTTAATCTCTATGGCAGTTGTACCTTGTGCTACTACTTGATCAAGTCTTACCCTTGCTTGTTCATATAATTCTTCTTCACTCATGTTTTCAAGTAGTGCAGCGCTGTTTAAAATTCCTCCACCTCTAGCGGCAATCTCTTCGTATGTGAAACCATTGATCCTATCTTCAAATTCCTTTTCTCGAGTTCCTGCAAAAACTAGATGGGTATGGCTATCGATATAACCAGGTGTTATAATTGTATTACAGCAGTCATAAACCTCTTCTGCTGGATGAGGATGAAACTCGTCCATACTCCCGTAATCTTTTATGATTCCATCCTCTATCCATAAATAAGCATTTTTTATAGTAGGTACATCATTCAATTGAGAACCTCTCAAAGGTTGATCTGTTAACTCTCTTACTTGAACGAGTTCCTTTATGTTTGTAAATAGTTTGCTCATGGGATGAAGATAATTAACTCCTTACGGTTTTTAAAATTTAATAAGAATTTTAAAAGCTTTGTGCGTTAATCATTCGTATCAGCAACTATTTATTGCAATATGGTAAGCTTATGTTCCTACCTAAACAAATGCTTTTTAAAATTTAAATCTTAGATATTTCACATTTAATTTACCTTTATCGACTTCTATCTTAGTAATTTCGACTTTATGAAAGAAAAAAGAAACCCTAACTACATTTGTGTGCATGCTGGCCAGTTAAAAGACGAAATTTATGGTGGTGCAACAGCTCCTATATATACTTCTACCGCTTATGACTATAGAGGTCCTGGCACCAATTTATATCCCAGGTATTTCAATACTCCTAATCAAGTTGCTTTAGGTAAAAAGATAGCTGCTCTTGAAAATACAGAAGCAGGAATGATTTTCGGAAGTGGTATGGCTGCAATCAGCGCAGTATTTCTCGCATTTTTACAAAAGGGTGATCACATTATATTACAACGAGCCATTTATGGTGGAACATCTCATTTCGTATCAGCAGAATTTGAAAAACTGGGTATTGAATACACCATGATTGAGCATGTTACTAAAGAAAGTCTAGAGTCAAATCTACAATTCAATACAAAAATGGTTTATATAGAAACACCTAGCAATCCATTATTAGAAGTGACAGATATGTCTTTGGTAGCCGCTTTCGCTAAAACAAACGCTCTAACCACAGCTATAGACAATACTTTTGCCTCACCTATTAACCAGAATCCGGCAGACTTTGGTATTGATATCATTATACACAGCGCCACAAAATACCTAGGAGGTCATAGCGATATATGTGCAGGAACGGTGAGTTGTAGTAAGCAGCATATGGATCGCATCTGGAATACAGCCAAAAATTATGGTGGTAGCTTAAGCGATCAGACGGTATATCTTTTAGAACGCAGTATAAAAACATTAGCGCTACGAGTGAAAAAACAATCTAGAAGCGCAAAAAAGATTGCTAAGTTCTTAGAAAAACATTCAAGTATCAAAAAAGTTAATTATCCAGGTTTAAAAAGTCATCCGCAACATCTATTAGCTAAAAAGCAAATGAACGCATTCGGTGGTATGATGTCATTTGAATTAGAAGACCACATTAATCAAACACTATTCTTGGAAAAATTAGAAATTATTTTTCCTGCATTGAGTCTTGCAGGAGTAGAAAGTACTATTCTAGCTCCTACAACAACCTCTCATAGCTTATTAACCCCAGAAGAACGAGAACAACAAGGTATTTCAGATAGACTTCTCAGGTTCTCTGTAGGTATAGAAGAAACTGATGTCCTAATTGCAGATCTAGAAAACGCTATAAATAAAAGTCAAAAGAAATAAAACTTCATTAGTTAAAATAGAATTTACCTAATAAAAAACATTTTAATAAAAGGAAAGGTGGCTTAAATGAGCAATAGCGCATTTTGGTAGAAAAAGTTAAAAGTTTTGTATGTATGCCATATTACCTACAGTAGGCTACAATTTCTTTTATTAACATTAAAAAAAACTTCATGAAATTAGATATACTAGCAATAGGCGCCCATCCAGATGATGTAGAATTAAGTTGTGCAGGTGTGCTACTCAAAGAACAATCTTTAGGCAAGAAAACTGGTGTACTAGATTTAACAAGAGGTGAGTTAGGTTCAAGAGGCAGTGCAGAAATTAGAGATCAAGAAGCTGCAGCAGCCGCCAAAATTCTTAAACTTTCCGTTAGAGAAAACCTAGCATTTAAAGATGGATTTTTTACTAATGATGAAAAACATCAGTTAGAAATCATTAAAATCATAAGAAAATACAGACCAGATATAGTCTTATGCAATGCCGTAAAAGATAGACATCCAGATCATGCAAAAGGATCAGAACTTACCAGCGTGAGTTGCTTCCTTTCTGGACTCAAACGCATCAAAACGACACTTAATGGAGAAGATCAAGAACATTGGAGACCTAAACATGTATTTCATTACATACAGTGGTTAGATTTAGAACCAGATTTTGTCGTGGACATTTCAGGATTTATTGAAGATAAAATGGCAGCAGTACAAGCCTATGGCACACAATTTTATAATCCTAACGATAAAGGACCTGTTACGCCTATAAGTTCTAAAAACTTCTTGGACTCCATAAAGTACAGAAGTGCAAATTTTGGTAGAATTATTGGCACAGAACACGCTGAAGGATTTATCAGTGAAAGACATCCTGCAGTTAACAGCCTTTTCGATCTGATTTAAAAAAAATAAAAAAAATTGCTAATTATATTCCCAGTATTAAGAAATATATTAAATTTGCATCCGCTTAACGCGAGTGGTTGAATTCTTGAGATCCACTTTAATAAAACTCACTTTGATATGGTGGTTGTAGCTCAGTTGGTTAGAGCGCTGGTTTGTGGTGCCGGAAGTCGCGGGTTCGAGTCCCGTCCTCCACCCTTAAAAGTCTTAGAGAAATCTAAGACTTTTTTTTATTTCTTATATTTACTTTCCTACTTCTACCTTAATTGGATTGTAATCGACTTTAATTCTATTTTAATTTTATTATTTCTATTAGAAAAACTATCAGCATAAAGATGATTCTATCTGATAGTATTATTTTTATAGTCGACCTATTAAAAGACCTACATTTTATACCCTTATGACTAATAAAGCGATATATATAACTACCATAGAGCCGCACAGCGGTAAATCAATTGTTTCATTAGGTTTGATGCAACTCCTACTTAGTAAGACTCCTAAAGTAGGATACTTCAGGCCTATTATAGACGATTTTGATCCTGGTCAGATGGATAACCATATCAAGACCATAATAACCTACTATAACTTAGATCTAAAATTTGAAGACGCATATGCTTTTACTCGAGGAGAAGTAATCGCTATGAAAAATTTAAATCAAGAAGATGAAATCATTAGTCGTATTATAGAAAAATATAAAGCTATAGAAGAGTTGTATGATTATGTTCTTATTGAAGGAACCAGTTTCAGTGGTGAAGGTTCTCTAATTGAATTTGACATTAATGTTGCAATAGCGAGAAATCTAGGTGTACCAGCTATAATTCTGGCAAGCGGTGTAAATAAATCTTTAGAAGATCTTACCGGTAGTTTACGCATCGCATTTGATTCTTTTAAAGATAAAGGAGTAGAGGTACTTGCTGTCATTGCAAATAAAGTGATGAAAGAAAATGCACAGCTTATAATAGATAATTTAAAATCTAAGCTACCAGCAAAAGTTATTGTAAATGCGATACCGCTCAATCCTATTTTGGCAAACCCATCGATTAAAGAAATAGTAGACGTTTTAGACGCGACGGTTCTTTTTGGTGAGAAATACTTAAATAATCAGGCGGGATATTTTAGTGTTGGTGCAATGCAATTGCGCAATTACCTCACACATCTTAAAGAAAATGGACTGGTTATCACTCCTGGAGATAGAGCAGATATTATCTTAGGAGCATTACAGGCAAATATTTCTGCAAACTACCCATCCATATCAGGAATTGTACTCACCGGTGGTTTAATTCCTGAAGAATCCATAACTAAGTTAATAGAAGGATTATCTGATGTAGTTCCTGTTATCTCAGTTCAAGGAGGTACCTATGCTGTTACAAATAGAATAGGTGACATAAAATCACAGATCTATGCAGAAAACACACAAAAAATCCAATCTTCTATTAAGGATTTTGAAAAGCATGTAGATGTAGACGCCTTAGTAGAAAGATTAATCACTTTTAAAACAGAAAAAGTGACACCTAGAATGTTTCAGTACAATTTATTAAAAAAGGCCAAAACGCATAAAAAACACATCGTTCTTCCAGAAGGAATGGATGAGCGTATTCTAAGAGCTACAAAACAACTTACCGATATAGACGCTGTAGACATCACATTATTAGGTGATAAAAAACAAATAGCAGATAAAATTGCCGCATTAGATATTCAATTAGATCTGGATAAAGTGGCTGTAATTGATCCGGCAAAGAGTGATGATTTTCTCGCTTTCGCGAAAGCG
>CAZBCH010000390.1:0-2060 GCA_964490235.1 uncultured Flavobacteriaceae bacterium
GCATAAGCATGATGCATGCGGTGCATGATTCCATAACCATATGCACTTAAATAACTAGAGCCTTGAAATATCCAGGTCAGTACAAAAGTGATGCGTTCCATAGTTTTAGACATAGTAAACACTTGGTGAGCTGCATACCTATGTAAGAAAAACGACTGGAAGAATAAACCACCGTACCATAAAATTAAAACGAACAAAATAACCGCCATATACTTTTTTGTGCAAAGGTAGCGGTGGCAAGAAGTTTAAAAAATGAACCTAAGTCAAGAAATTCGTTTTCTAATACGACTTAAAGCCTGTGCTGTAACACCTATGTAAGAACTAATATATTTTAAAGGCATCAGTCGTATCAATTGCGGTCGTTCTTTAAAAAGTTTTAGGTAACGTTCTTCGGCAGTGAGTGTTAAGAGGTTTTGTTCTCGTTTTGATTTTAATAAAAATAGACGCTCTGCAGTGAGCCTTCCTATCAAATTCCCTATTTGGGTTTTCTTATAAACATCTTGTAAATCGTCATAAGTGATGCTTAGCATCTTTGTTTCTGTAAGAGCTTGAAGTTGATATAAGGATGGAGTTCTCGTTAAAAAAGAGTCGTATGCGCTCACAAATTGATTTTCAAAACTAAAGCCAAAAGAAATATCGTTTTCTTCATTTTCTTTAGGAATAAACAATCGCACAATTCCAGATTGAATAAAGGAGATGTGATTTTCTATTTCACCCAGCTTAAGAAAAACCTCCTTTTTTTTAATGGTTTGCTGGCGCAATTTAGAGGTGAAAAATTCCCAGTCTTCATCAGTGATGTGCGCGATGCTTTCTAGATATTCTCGTATTTGTTCCATGAACTTTTAGGCTGCGGTAAAGAGGTCAAAGATAAACCTTAAAGTGTTATTGCATTTGTGTCAGAATACTAATTTAAACTTAAGAATAGGTTTAATAATCATGCTCATGATGGTTGTTCCGCTTTCGCGAAAGCGAGATAATATTCATTATTTTTGATTAAAATATAATTAAAATATGAGTTCTAAAATCATAAGTATGCAGCCATTAGGCTTTCCATGGCAAACTCAAGATCCATTTTTATTTTGTGCACATCATAGAGATATGTATCCTAAAGGAGATGAACGTCTAGGAGTACCTCATAGCTTTAAGTCTGGTAGGAATATAGGTCAAGATTTTGTCTTAAAAGATGGTTTTAGAATGTATCATGGCAGCCATGTGCCCGGTTTTCCATACCATCCACATCGTGGTTTTGAGACCATAACTATAAATAAAGAAGGAATTGTAGATCATTCTGACTCATTAGGTGGCGCTGGACGATTTGGGGCTGGAGACGTGCAATGGATGACCGCTGGAAAAGGAATCTTACATAGTGAAATGTTTCCTTTATTAAACAGTGATAAGGAAAACACTCTTGAGATTTTTCAGATTTGGCTCAATTTACCTAGAGTGAGTAAAATGGTGCCGCCGCATTTCAAAATGTTATGGAATGAAGATGTTCCTGTAATTAAAGATATTGACGACGCTGGCAACACTACCACAGTAGAATTAATCGCAGGAATTCTAGGAAACGATAAATCGCTAGAACCTACACCTAATTCATGGGCAGCAAATCCTCAAAATGAAGTGCTGGTAGCTACTGTAAAAATGGATGCTGGTGCAACATACTGTTTACCCAAAACAGAAAGCAACGAGGCAAAAAGAGTTTTGTATTTCTATCGTGGTAATCAAATTGAAATAGATCAATCAACTATTACCGTAAATCATTCTATTGAGGTAGAATCTACTGAAAAATTAGAATTAAAAAACAAGGGTAAAGCGGCAGCGTATCTTCTCGTCCTTCAAGGAAAACCGATAAATGAACCAGTGGCGCAGCACGGTCCATTTGTAATGAATACCCAACAAGAAATAAGAGAAGCCTTTGTAGATTATCAACAAACGCAATTCGGTGGCTGGCCATGGCCGCAAGAGGAGCAAGTTCACGATCGCAATAAAGGTAGGTTTGCTCTTCATAACGACGGTAGAGAAGAGGTTAGGAGTTGATTTAAAGAATAAAATTGTCAGTC
>CAZBCH010000391.1:0-4913 GCA_964490235.1 uncultured Flavobacteriaceae bacterium
GAATCAAATCTGTAATTATATAAGGAGCGTTAGGTAAGAACGCGAGCCAGACTATAAAAGTGAGTATGAGGTTGGTTTTGGATACGCTTTCGCGAAAGCGTAAACGAACTACCATCACGTAAGGAATAAAAGCTAGAAAAAGATTCCAAACTAAAAACAACATAAAAAAATCATGTGTAATTTTCATACGCAGTCCTAGCAAGCAAATAGATAAAAGAGTCAAGACAGTGACTTTTTTTAACTCGTGGAATCGATGTAAAAATAATGTTTTCATAAGGTGATTTTAATGATATTATTTTGAGATATGAATGGTCAAATTATAGCTTATATAAATAGTGGTAAGAGTGAAAGAGAAACGCTTAGTACTATAACATATAGGGTGAATAGGGCTTCTTTAAATGATACAGACCCTAAAACATAGTTGAGTAACACCACTAAAAATGTTATGGAGTTTACAATAAAACCTATAATAATCAAGCCTAAGCCAATGAATTTAAATGTTTCTTCTCCTGTTGTCAATCTGGATAAATATGCAGCTGTCACAGCAATGAAAAATATACTTGCAAGCTGCACAGCTACTCTATTTGGCGGCTGCAGTCTCTTTAGAAATGTTTTCATTTGTACGTTTTAATTGATAAGCGATCCAGTTAAATTCTTGCCAGTTACGATTTATAAAGTCGTACTCGTTATAATCGTTATAATAGTAAATACTGCTTTTAGTTTGTGATTTATAATCATCGTAAAGGTTATATTCCCTTAATACCAGTGCATTTTGAGGTAACAAACTTTCTAAATAGGTTCTAGATACTTTTTCTTCCTGAATATTATGTTCTGTGATTATAGCAGACCAGTTGATCAAACTGTAAATAGCTAGAGTAGCATAGCTTATCGCTAGATTACGTCTTATCAAATAAACGAAGTTAAGTCGGTGATTTACTTTAAGGTAAGTGGTGATTAATCCAGCTATAGTTAAGAATAGGTATATAAACACGCCTATACGTTTGTGAGTGAGACCATGTTCATGAATATATAGGTAGTTCTTAGTAAAAATACTCGCCACTAGAAACGCATTTAGAGTTATCCAGATGTAAGTTAATATTCTTAATTTTTGATTGTTTTTTAAGAAGTTGACATCACCTCGATATATGAAGGCGATTATTCCTATAGCAATAACGATACTCGCAATAGAGGCATAAACTCCTTGATGTACAGCTTGAGACAGCACACTGGCTTGAGTGGTATTTAAGTTGGTTAGGAAAAGTACCTCTGTAATTAAAACAAACACGAGCAATAAATTCAAACAAAGAATAGAAATAAAACCTATTTGAGATTCATTGCGCACCGATTGAAGTTGCAATTCATTCAGCGATTTAGGTTGTAGTTCATTAGCTATTTGTTGGTCTTTTACAGTTAGCTCTTGAATAGCTTGTGGTTTTTCAATATTTGCCATAATTAAAGAACCTATTGCAGCAGTAAATAACCAAAAAACATCAATAAACGAAAAGTCTATAGCTTCTAGAACATCATTAAAAATAGGGTTTGAAGAGCTGTAGAGTAATGTGAAAATTACAATTAATACTACTGGAATAATTACCAATTTTATCACCTGACTGATATCAACTTTTTCTGTTGGTTCTAACTTTTTTTCTGTTTCTATCTGGTAGAATAGAGAATGAAACACACCAAATAGAATAGTGTACATACCATTGAGCCAGCCCACATAAATACTACTTTGGGAGCTTGCCACATATCCTAGAAATAGAAAGGTACTTAAGAAGTACATAAAAATACTCCAGTCAGATCCATGCATACAAATAGCTGTAGCACTTGCTAGCATTGCTAAACTGCTAAGTATGATGGTTTTTGCAAAAAGTAATCTTTTGTAATTTATAAATAGAATAATAATTAAGAACAAACTATAAAGTAAAGCGTTTATTCCTAGGTTTTGAGCGTAAAAAAGAGTGGAAAAAACAATTCCTCCTGCGATAATGATTATGTTTTTTTTCATGATTTCAGTTCTTTGAAGTAATAAGAGTTGATTTAAATATGGAAATAGGAGAGTAGAGGTACTGTTTAAAGTCTATATGGTGAATTGCTGCGGAATTACAACCACTAGAGAAAGCTTCAATAAACAGCGTGTATTGATCTAAATACAAAATTACACCTACAAGCATAGCAAGCAGTACAAAAGGACTGCGTTTACCATTTCCCCATAACCAGTATTGCATGGCTATTTCTTGAGCAGTATTAATTTTGTAGTCCGTTAATACATGAAATACATCATGATCTTCGCATCTAGGTTGTGGTTCAAATTTGTGCTGGATCAAGAAGCAGCCAAGATGGTATCCAAGACTTTCTTTAGGGTAGGATAATAATTGCCGTGTGTTTACTTGCCAAGACGGTCCAGATTTAAATTTGACATACATCTTACTGGCCAATTCAAAAGAGTGGTAAACAAAAATCTCTCTAACGGTATTTAAAGTACTTCGTATTTCAAAGTAAATGGATAAAAAAAATGTTTTCATAGTTTTAGGTATGAGGTATGAGGTATGAGGTATGAGGTTGTTTTTTAAATTCATAATTTTCAAGTTCAAGTTCAAGTTCATCAGCCACCTATAAGTTTTTCAAGCGCTTCAATATGTTTTTTAAATTCTAGTTTCCCTACATCGGTAGCGATGTACTTCGTATTAGGTTTACGACCTATAAAGCTTTTTTCTACTCGTATGTAATTCTCTTTTTCTAAAGCTTTGGCATGACTGGCCAGGTTACCATCTGTAACATCTAGAAGTTCCTTGAGTTCTTTAAAGTCGGCATGATCGTTTACCACGAGCACAGACATGATGCCTAGTCGTATGCGATGATCAAATGCTTTATTTAACTTATTTATGAGACTCATTGGCTATTTATCAGAGAATGGGTTAAGTTACGGTTGTGTTATTTTCATAATTGATTGATCATATCTAATAGCTTCTTTGATCGCCTTAGTTAGATCAACATAATAATTACGAAAACCATCTTCATTTTCAAAAATGCCATTTCCATTAGTATCTTTTTGTGTTTGAAAATACAGCTTATCGTTTTCTACAATAAACTTTGATTCAACTAACTCCTCAAAGTCTAATGACAGCTTCTTAAAATCAGTACCATCTATATTGCTGATGAAAAGAGCCTGTATGTCTTGATTATCTAATTTTTGATCTTTATTTGTATCGAGATCATTCCCTTGATACAAAACAAACTCTACTCTCGGATTGTGATCTAACTTATTGTAAATATTCACTTGAGATATATTTATCTGATCTTTTATAACTGAAACCATCTTTCCAGTTGTCATATCTTCAACAGTAAAGTTGGCGTAGTTTCCGCTGAACGTATAGTTGCTATATTTACTAGTCCAATATTGAGGTGCCGTCTTGTAACTTCTCAAAGAATAATTATCATCAGTGGTAAAAACTCTTTCCAGAGCTACAGGATGATAGAGATATTGAGTACTATCTATATAAACTGGCAATTTTAATACTTTAACTACGGTAGTGTCTTGTTCAATTTTAAAATCATCAGCTGTGGTCGTTGTTTCATCAATTACTACTGCCTTTTTAGAATCATTCTCACAAGAATAAAATAATATAAGAATTCCAGAGGCGAAAATGATTTTTTTTAAAAACGATGTCATAAAAGAGTTATTAGAGTTAATAGTTGCAAGTAAGTAGCATTACTACCTATCATATTTATAATACATTACAGTTCCATATATGATATGACACAATCCAAAACCTGCTGCCCAAAAGTACAAACCATAACCTATAAATTGAGTATTGATAAGTCCTAGAATCGCACAACTTAAACCTAGGTATTTTACCGTTCCTAAAGTAAAATGTGCGGCATTCATACACGCCAATCCGTAAAAAACTAACATAGCAGGAGCAACTAGTTCTAGTAAGTTATACTGAAGCAAAACCAGAGTAAATATGGCGCCTATGCTCAAAGGAGCCATAAAATTTGCGATCAACCTTATGGACTGTTTGGTCCATACTTTTTGATTATGTTTTTTAGCTTTAGTGCGCGTTAGGAAGAAAGCGGTTACAACTGCCATAAGTAAAACGCCTGCCGCTACAACAAATATTTGTAACGATGGATTTTGTGTCCACGGAGTTTCAAATAAGGTATTTATTGTATCTCTATAACCTTTCTCATAAGCATTTTGAATAATAAAATGACCTATCACACTGCCTATCAAGGCATAAATACCTGCCATAATACCACTCATTCCAGATAAAGAAATAAATCGAGTCGATTTATTCATAAGAGATTTGATCTCCTTTATGTCTTCAAGATATTTGTCGTTAGTCATATTTAAAGTACTTTGAATTACAAAGTAAAACTAAAATTATTGATTCCACAATGTTTTCTCTATAATTTTTGTAGTAGAGAGGTGATGATAAGTTTCTCGCTTTCGCGAAAGCGGCACTTCAAAAAAAACCTATCAAGAAAGACATTAAATCTTTATTCTTGATAGGTTCAATAATTAGGAAACCTAATAACTAGTTAAGTTGTGATTACTTTTTATTCCAGCCATCTGCTTTTTTCCATCGTACAGGAGCTTTAGGTTCTGGTTTCATTTTAAATTCTTCTGAGGGCATTAAGCGCAGTGCTTCTTGAACTGCAGTTTCTAATTGTGGATCGCTTCCAGCAACTATACTTTTAGGGTCTTGAATCACTTCTATATCTGGAGCGACACCTTCACCTTCTACAGCCCAGTTTCCATCTAGGTCAAAGAATCCACCACGAGGTGCAACCATACGACCACCATCGATAAATCTTGGCGTATCCCAAGTTCCAACTAATCCACCCCAAGTTCTGGTTCCTATAAGCGGCCCAATATTTTTCATCTTGAACATATACGGCAACAAATC
>CAZBCH010000392.1:0-6751 GCA_964490235.1 uncultured Flavobacteriaceae bacterium
CATGATTATGCCTTAATTCTTAAATACCCATCTAAAACATTGAAGTGCGATGATGGTGAAATCTTTGAAGTAGTACAAAAAGCAGTTTGAACCGAGAGTTACACATAATTTCTTTTGACATTCCATATCCAGTAAATTATGGAGGTGTTATCGATGTTTTTCATAAAATTAAATCTCTTTATCAAAAAGGAATTGAAATCACGTTGCACTGCTGGCAATATGGAGATAGAAAACCACAAGAAATACTCAACAAATATTGTAAAGAAGTTTATTACTATGAGCGTAAAATAGGTTTCTACGGTATATCTACCACAATACCTTATATCGTGTACTCGAGAAGAAATAAATTATTACTAGAACGATTACAAAGAAATAATGCTCCTATTTTATTTGAAGGCTTACACACTTGTTACTATCTTGATCATGAATCATTGAAGAATAGACATAAAATTGTAAGATGTCATAATATAGAACATGAATACTATGAAAAATTAGCACAACATAGCTCTAGAGTAAAAAAGATTTATTTTAATAAAGAAAGTGAACTTTTAAGAAAGTACGAACCTATTCTAAAAAATGCACAGACACTTTATACTATATCAGATAATGATCAATCGTATTTTGAAAGCAAATTTAAAGATCTAGAGGTCTTAAAGATAAATGCATTTCATACTGATGATAATGTTTCTATTAAACTAGGTACAGGAGATTATTGCTTATTTCATGGTAGTTTAAGTGTAAGTGAAAATGACAACAGTGCAAAATACCTTGTAGACGAACTATTTTCAGATATAGATCTGCCTTTAATTATTGCAGGTAAGAGTCCATCGTTTGAACTTCAAAAAATTTGTTCAAAGAAAAAACATGTTACTCTTATAAGTAATCCTAGCTGGGAAGAATTAAATGAGCTTATTTCAAATGCACAAATACATCTTATGCACGCATCGCAACAAAGTGGTTTGAAACTAAAATTGCTTAAAGCTATGTTTTCAGGAAGACATATTATAGCTAATAAGAAAATGGCAACTGAAGAAAAAATAGAGCAGCACGTGACTATCGCTACATCTAAAAAAGAGTGGAGACAATCAATTGAAAAATTAATGACTCTACCATTCACACAAGAGATGATACAAGAAAGAGCTTACGTGTGCAATGACTATACTAATAAAAAAAGCGTTGATTTAATTATTAAATCCATTTTCAATTAAAATACTAGTACACATACCATTATTTAATAAATCATCAACTGTAGAGAGAGCAGTTAACAGCGTACTGCATCAAAGTATCGCTCACTATGATATATTGATCATAAATGATGGATCTACAGATAACAGCCTTGATGTAATTAATAGTTTAAAAAGTGATAAATTAATCATTATATCACAAGATAATTCAGGCGTGAGCGCTACTCGTAATCGGGCAATGAGATATGCCCAAGAAAAAGGATATGATGCCATTGCATTTCTAGATGCAGACGATTATTGGTGCGACAATCATCTTTTTAATTTATCTTCTCTTTTTAAGAACCATCGCAACGCTCAAATTTGTGCATCTAATTATGTGATTAAAAAATCAAAACAAACTATTGAAACGCTATGGAGTAATTTTAATTCTTTTGACGATCAGGTTTTAGAAAACTTTTTTGTGCATAATTACTTAAATAGCATTCTTAACTGTTCTAATTTGATGATTAAAACTAGCGCTATAGAACAGATAGGTTATTTTAAAGAAAATGTTACGCACTATGAAGATATCGACTGGTTCATACGTATAGGCATGCAGGTTAAGGTCGCATTCAGTTTTAAAATATCACTTGTTATTGATGAAACAGCAGGCAATAGGTCTGATAAGATAATGATGGAAAATAGAACTTTTCCTGATTTTAATATCTATAATGAAGATGCAAAACGAATTAAAGGGCTTGAAAAATATCTTGATTTAAATAGATATTCTATTGCACTAGCATACAGAATGGATAATGATATTAAAAATGCAAGTTTATACCAGCAACAAATCAATCTTAGAAACTTGAGTTTAAAACAACAAAAGTTATTGAAAATGAGTCGATTAAAGCTTAAGTCAATAAAAAAAACGCAAGAACTTCTAGGAAATTTAGGTTTAAGGTTAAGGTCTGGTAATTAAATCAAAACTCTCTTTATCTCTGATATAATCATCTTCATCAAATTCATGTGATGCAAGCACCAGGCACATTGCGCCACTTGAAAAATCAGATAATTCTCTCCATACCATGGTAGGTATTAATAATCCTTTGTTAGGTTTACTTAAGGCGACTTTTTCTTTATGAGTACCATTATCTAATTCTACTGTAAAACTTCCAGAGACAGCAATTAATAACTCCAGGCATTCTTTATGAGCATGACCGCCGCGATAAGAGTCACTAGGTACATCATATAAATAATAGACACGTTCTATTTTATAAGGAATGGTATCTTTTTCTAGTACCGCAAGATTCCCTCGCGGATCTGTAATTTTAGGAATGTCTATTATTTTATAATTCATCTAGTTGATTAAATTTAAATTTCTGAACTCTTTTTGAAATCAGTTGCTCCTTGCTTGAACAACTTGACCTTTCTGAGTGTTTCTTTAGGATTTAAAATCATTCCTTTCCTAAGTAGAAAAAAACCATATTTCCATTTTCTAAAGGTAATATTATGATTTAAATATGCCGCGAGTGCACCACGAGCATAGATTACTCTATCAGCAATAGGATCATCACTAGAATTGCACGAGGCGTGTTTAACTATCGTTTTATCCATGAAGTATGTAGAGATATCGTGCAACAGTGATTCTCTCAAAAATATATAATTTTCACTATCTTCAAATTGAGCACCTAGACCAAATCGTTCATCAAACCATAGAGTAGTTCCTACAATTTGTTTTCTAAATGTAATTTCTGGCGATAGCACCTGTGCATGTGTCTGATCAGTATGTGGTTGCTTATTTTGAGGATAATTCCAGTACTTTTCTCCTGTTTCAATCTTCTCGGTCTGGAAAGTAATTACACTTGCTGGCACTTGATTATATGCACTAACAATAGTCTCTACAGCATCTGGCAGCACGACACAATCATCATCTAGAATCCAGCATAGTTGCTTAGATGCATTTTTTATAGCTAGGTTTCTACTCTTACTTAATCCAAACTCTTTACTATTAATCACTCTTATATTTTCATGACTAGAGTAAAGAACATTCTCTAAAGACTGATTAATGATAAGTACAGCATCATTGATATGATCCACCTTTTTCTGAAACATTTCTTCTAAAAAAGATAAATCCTTACGATTCATAGTCGCAATTAGAATTTCTAAATCTGTATTTCTGTAAGTACTCAAGTCCTTATCTTTACCTCAAAGATACTTCTATATGCGCATATTGCTAGTAGGTGAATACAGCGGTTTTCATAATTCCTTAAAACATGGCCTTGTACAGCTCGGTCATGAGGTTACAATCGTAGGCGATGGAGATGGATTCAAACGTTTTCCAGTAGATATAGAAGTAGGCAGCTCTTTCTTTGAGCGTAATTGGTTCCTACATAAAGTAAAAGTAGCCTGGTGGAAACTCACAGGTAAGAATCTAGAAGATCGATTGAAGTTAGCCCGCTTTCGCGAAAGCGAGAACAAATTAAAAAATTACGACATCGTTCAATTTATCAACTCTAACGCCTTTGATTGTGAACCAGATGTAGAACGTACCATGATAGATTTTCTACTGCTTCATAACAAAAAATCAATACTTATTGCTTGCGGTGATGATTATGAATACTCTAAATATCTGACTGAAGAACATGACGGTTACAGTATTCTAGACGCGGCAACGATGGGCAGTTATCAAAAAAAACAACTCTTACACACCTATAAATATTTAGGAAAAGGTTACAAAGATAATTACCTACATTTAGTAGATGAGTCTATTTGCGTTATACCTAGTAATGTAGATTATTCTATGGCATTATGGAACCAGCCCAAAGCTACCAAGATTATCCCAGCGGCCATTAATTGCTCCAAATTTGAGCTTAGTTTAAATGAGGATTTAAAAAAAATAGAGATTTTCATGGGTATAAATCGCGGGAATTACTGGAAAAAAGGAATCTATTATTTTGAAGAAGCTCTACAAATTATCAAAGAGAAATACGGTAAAAAAGTAAATATCACTATTGCAGAAAGTTTACCTTATCAAGAATACATTTCATCTTATAAAAAAGCTCACATCTTATTAGATCAAGTTTTATGTTATGATCAAGGATATAATGCTTTAGAAGCAATGGCACAAGGTAAGGTTGTCTTCTCTGGAGGAAGTGCTGTGTATCTTAAGGCTCATAAATTGAATAAAATACCTGTTATTGATGCACGACCAGATGTAAAGTATCTAGTTAAAAAAATGTCTTTTTTAATAGAACATCCAGAGACCATACTGTCTATAGGTAAAGAGGCAAGAAAACATATTTTAAGCTACCACGATAGTGTAAAAATCGCAAAAAAATATGAAAACCATTACCTTAATATCGGTTAAGTAGTTAATCAATTTATCCGATCTTAAAAATAAATGATTATATTTGAAGGTGGAAAACTGGAAAGATATAAGAGTTACCTATGAGATGATGGATTTACTCGTCAAAATTGACGAGAAAAAACTACGCCTTGATCAACACCGTCCTTTTCCTAGTCCCGTAGTTCATAATATTCAGGAAAATCTAGCTCTAGAGTGGACCTACAATTCTAATAGTATTGAAGGTAATACATTGACTTTACAAGAAACAAGAATGGTTCTAGAAGATGGCTTAACCGTAAGCGGCAAGTCATTGCAAGAATATTTTGAAGCGGTTAATCATCATGAAGCTATAGATTATGTAGAGCAACTGGTTCAACCAGATTATGTTTTAAGAGAAAGAGACATTCTTAATGTGCATGAACTGGTTATGGATCGTATCGATAAAGAATTTGCTGGTCGCATACGCAATGCAGGTGTAAGAATAAGTGGTGCAAACTTTGTCCCACCTAACGCTAGAAAAGTACCTGATTTATTAGAAGAGTTAATTACTTGGGTAAATGAAGAAGAGCTAGAAATGCATCCTATTATTAAAGCAGCAGTTTTTCATCACCGTTTTGTATGGATACATCCATTTTTTGATGGAAATGGTCGTACCGCAAGGCTTTCATTTAATTTGCTGTTTTTAAAAGAAGGTTTTCCTCCTGCTATAATTTTAAAAGTAGATCGTAAAAAATATTATGCTGCTCTTAATGATGCAAATCAAGGAAACTATGAAAAGCTCTTTTTTCTAGTAGCAAGAGCAGTAATGCGCTCACTAGACATATATTTGAGTAATCTAGATGATACTGCTGGAGACTATGCACCTATTTCCAGTATTGTTAAAGAGCCTGGTATTTCTTACGGTCAAGAATATGTAAGCCTTCTAGCAAGGCAAGGTAAAATAGATGCTTACAAAGAAGGTCGTGTCTGGTTTACTACTGAGAAAGCGGTTAAAAATTATGTTGCAGTACGGAAGAGAAAAAGGAAGTTGAAATAATATATGGTATTTATAAAAACTTGAAATCCACAATTCAAATAAGTTGAATTGTGGATTTTTATTTTCTCCTATTGAACAAATATGAAAAGGATTTTAAATCCAGATTTATTTTTTATTTATTCTTCCATTGAATGTCTAATCCTGGAAAGTCTTCTGCCGTTTTTTCTTTGGCCTGTTTAGGTATAAGAAATTCAAATTCTAGGGATACTTCAAGACCATCATCTAGATAGAACAACATGGTTTCTTCACCTTCATAATCACAAATGACGATAGCATGAATCTCATGAACATTAAAGTACTCTTCATCTTTAATTTCTACAGGTTCTACAAACTCAAAATAGTGTAGCACTCTTGCACCTTTGAAATAATCAATTTGATCTAAGTAGAGGTCTTTTTCCATATGGCAAAGGTAATATTTATGTTATAGAAAAAGCCAGCTCGAACAAGCTGGCTTTTTCTTTATTTTCTTACTTAGTTTAAACCGTACGGTTTACGTCAAACCCTTCTAATAACTGTGCTACTCTTTGCACGAACTGTCCACCTAACGCTCCGTTTACAACTCTATGGTCATAACTGTGCGATAAGAACATTTTCATTCTAATGCCGATAAAATCACCTTCTGGTGTTTCTACTACAGCAGGAACTTTTCTAATTGCCCCAAGAGCCAAAATACCTACTTGTGGTTGATTGATAATAGGCGTTCCAAGAACAGATCCAAAGGTACCAACGTTAGTTACCGTATAAGTTCCGCCTTGCGTATCGTCTGGTTTTAATTTTCCGATTCTAGCTCTATTTGCAAGATCATTTACCGACTTTGCCATTCCTACGAGGTTTAATTGATCTGCATTTTTAATGACAGGAACAATTAAGTTACCATCTGGTAGAGCTGCTGCCATACCTAAATTGATATTTTTGCGCTTGATGATTCTATCACCATCTAGTGAAATATTCATCATCGGGAATTCTTTTAAAGCCTGCGCCACTGCTTCCATGAAAATAGGGGTAAACGTTAAGTTCTCTCCTTCTCTTTGCTTGAAACTGTCCTTGTGCTTTTTTCTCCAGTTCCAGATGTTTGTTACATCACACTCGATAAAACTTTGCACATGCGCGCTAGTCTGTACTGATGCAACCATATGATGAGAAATAAGCTTGCCCATGCGAGTCATTTCTATGATTTCATCTTCTCCATTTACAGAAACTGGTGCT
>CAZBCH010000393.1:0-2282 GCA_964490235.1 uncultured Flavobacteriaceae bacterium
ACAAAGTAATCAATTTCATTTACCAGTTTTAGATGAAATGATTTCTTTTCAAGAATTTATTGAGAATCCAGTAGATGGACAAAAATGTATTGCACATTGTGAAGAATCTCAAAAAGTATTTCTCGCTGATTTTATTGATAAAAAGCAAGATCTTACCATAATAATCGGTCCAGAAGGTGACTTTTCCTCAAGAGAAATCGAGATGGCTCTTGTAAAAGGATATGAATCTACTAGTCTGGGCAAAAAAAGACTGCGCACAGAAACAGCAGGAGTTTATACCGCTGCTATTTTTAATAGTAAAGTAGAAGATTAAGTAAGTAAAATTTTAAGCAGGCAATTTTTAAACTACCTGCTTAGTTTTTATCTTAATTCTATTGACTTAATTGAACATTATTTCTAGAAGAACTAGAATTATTAAAGTCCTTTTTCATAACTTCAGTATTCTTTTTAGAATTAGAGTTAGAAGATTGGACACTGTTTTCATGGTGCTGAAATGCAAGAATGCTAAACGCAAATAATAAACTTAAGATAGACATTGCTGCCTTTTGGGATGTTGTAATTTTCATAATAGGGGGATTATGATGAACTCAAATATAAAAATTTAACGTTAGGAAAACGATAAAATTGTAATTATTTAACCCAAATTCTTTAAACAGTAATTGATAATGGCTTAGAAGTTTGTAATTTGCTGCCATATGAGAAAGATCATTTTATTAATTGCTTTAATAATATCTAGTTCTGTAGGCGCTCAGCAACTTGCTGTTCTGAAGTATAATGGAGGTGGAGACTGGTATTCTAATCCTACGGCAGTTCCTAATTTAGTAGCTTACTGTAATGACAATATAGGCACAAATCTTAAAGAAGATGTTGCAACTGTAGAGGCAAGCAGTGTTGATATATTTCAATATCCATTTGTTCATATGACAGGACACGGGAATGTAGTTTTCAGTACTGCCGATGTTGAAAATATTAGGAATTATTTATTAAGTGGTGGATTCTTACACATTGATGATAATTACGGGATGGAGCCCTATTTAAATAAAGAGTTAATAAAGCTTTTTCCACAAAAGGAATTAGTAGAATTGCCTGCCTCACATCCTATATTCAATATTTATGCAAAATTCCCCAAAGGTTTACCTAAAATTCATGAGCATGAGGGAGAACGACCTCAAGCAAAAGGTCTATTTCATGAAGGACGATTAGTTTTACTTTTTACCTTTGAAAGTGATTTAGGAGACGGATGGGAAAGTCCAGAAGTTCATAACGATCCTCCTGAAATACGTAAAAAAGCCCTGGATATGGGTGCCAATATTATCAAATATGTGTTTACTAATTAGATTGTTACATGAGCAAAGTTATTCATTCTAAATCCATTGCATATGGGATATTAAGAGCTTTAGGTATCTTAATCGGGATTTTTATATTGTTATGGTTTCTGTGGGAAATTCAATCTGTTTTAGCTTATATAGGTATAGCTGCTGTTGTGTCCTTAATAGGTAGACCGATTGTTCTTATGTTTAGAGATAAATTACGTTTGCCTAATACGCTCGCTGTAATCATCACATTAGTATTCCTTTTTCTTATTATTATAGGGGCATTTCTAATGATCATTCCTATAATAACTGAACAGACTGAGAATTTTGATAAAATAAGATGGGAAGAAGTACAAGCAAATGTAGAAATTCTTAACGATCAAATTAGTGACTATTTTGGTATCGAGCGTATTAATATTCTAGAAAGGTTACAAAAAACGCCTTATTATCAAGAGTTTAATATGGATTTGATACCACAGTTTGTTAATGGATTCTTTGGTACTTTAGGAAGTCTTGCTATAGGACTATTTTCTATTTTATTTATTGCCTTCTTTCTACTTAAGGATAGCCGTCTTCTTCTAGAAGGAGTATTAGTTTTCTCTAAAAAAGGCAGTGAAGGACAGTTCCTAAGAGCATTTACAAAAATCAAACAATTACTGTCTAGATATTTCATAGGTCTAGTTTTTCAAGTTCTTATACTATTTGTGCTGTATAGTATCATTTTATTAATAGTAGGAGTAGAAAACGCCCTGATTATTGCGTTTTTCTGCGCGCTTCTTAATCTTGTTCCTTATTTAGGACCTGCAATTGGTTACTTATTAATGTCGGCATTTGTGATAAGTGATAATCTAGGTTCAGATTTTTCAGAAGTTATTTTACCACAACTCATCATTGTATTTGTAGGTTATGGTATAGTTCAAACTATTGATAACTTCTTGAATCAGCCATTGATTTTTGGAAAAAGTGTAA
>CAZBCH010000394.1:0-4464 GCA_964490235.1 uncultured Flavobacteriaceae bacterium
TCATGTAGACCATTATCCAAAAGTTCAAGCCCAGCTAGAAGAAAAAATAAATGGCGTTCTTGCCAGTTTTGACATGTAATAAATGAATTATTTTAAAGAGATTCTCAAGTATGCAAAGCCTTACAAAAGCTATGCAGTTCTCAATATTATTAGTAATGTTTTTTATGCTCTCTTTGGTGCATTAAGTTTTGTTTCTTTGATTCCTATGCTGGATGTTCTTTTTGATAAGACTCAAGCAGTAAATACAGCTCCAGTCTGGGAAGGTATCAATAACACCATGGATTATATTAAAGGATACTTGGGTTATTATATCACTACTCAAACTGACGGAAAAGAACAAGCTTTAATCATTGTCATTGCACTGGTTTTAATTCTATTTTTTCTTAAAAATCTTTTTGGCTATCTAGGTATGTACTTCATTGCATATTTGAGAAATGGTGTTTTAAGAGACATACGTGACGATCTTTTTACAAAAATTGTTCATTTACCAATTTCGTTTTTTTCTGAAAAACGCAAAGGTGATGTTATCGCCCGCACAAGTGCAGATGTCCTACAAATTCAAAATAGCTTTCTATCTATTTTAGAATTGATAATAAAAGAGCCATTAAATATTATTTTTACACTATCTATCATGCTGGTAATGAGTGCTAAGCTTACTGTTTTCATGCTTATATTCTTACCTATTTCTGGTTTTTTAATTTCTCGATTAGGTAAAAAACTTAAAAAGCGTAGTGGTCAAGTACAGAAAGAACAAGGTTATTTTCTATCATTACTAGAAGAAACGTTAAGCGGTTTAAAAGTTATAAAAGGTTTTAATGCCGAAGATCGTTTAAGCGAAAGTTTTCAAAACAGCACGAATAGAATGTACCGTTTTGCTGTAAAACTGAATCATCGCAAGGGTTTTGCAAGTCCAGTAAGTGAGTTTCTAGGTATTCTAGTTATCGGTATTTTATTATGGTTTGGAGGACGATTAGTTTTGATTGAAGAATCTATTGATCCTACTACTTTTATCGGTTTTATGGTTCTTGCCTACAATATATTAACTCCAGCAAAGGCTCTTTCAAAAGCAAGCTATCAAATTAAAGAAGGAAATGCCAGTGCAGAGCGTGTTCTGGAGATTTTACATACTAAAAACGAAATTGAAGATAAAAAAGGTGCTGTTGAGATTCCCGCTTTCGCGAAAGCGATACAAGTTAAAAACGTTACTTTTTCATATGAAGATGAGCCTGTTTTAAAGAATTTCTCATTAGATATTCCAAAAGGAACCAGCGTCGCTCTGGTAGGACAAAGCGGTTCTGGAAAAAGTACTATTGCAAATTTATTGACTAGGTTTTATGATGTAGAAAAAGGAACGATCACTATAGATGGTAATAATATCAAAGATGTAACTCTTACCAGTTTACGCGATCAAATGGCCATTGTAACCCAAGATTCTATACTCTTTAATGACACAATTGCTACAAATGTTGCCTTAAGTGATAAAAATGCGAGTGAAGAACAAATTATAGAAGCTCTTAAAATTGCTAACGCTTGGGAATTTGTAAAAGATCTACCACAAGGTATTCATACTAACATAGGTGATAGTGGTGGCAAATTAAGTGGTGGACAAAAACAGCGTCTCTCTATTGCTCGTGCGGTTCTTAAAAATGCTCCTATTCTCATTCTAGACGAAGCCACTAGTGCACTGGATACAGAAAGTGAACGTCTAGTACAAGATGCGCTAGAAAAAGTGATGAAAAACCGTACTTCAATAGTTATCGCGCACCGACTTTCTACCATTCAAAATGCAGATCATATCGTTGTTATGAAAAAAGGAGAGATTGTAGAGCAAGGAACGCATAACGACTTGCTTGTTAAAGAAGGTTTGTATCATAGCCTTGTGGGAATGCAAAGTCTGGCGTAAACCAAATTTAAAACTTAATTATATGAAGAAGTTAATTTTATGTTGTGTCTTAATAGTAGGTTTCGCGTCGATTGCTAGTGCTCAAGAATCGGTAGACGTATTGATAAAAAACGCTTTGAGTGAAGCTGTACAATCAGATAAACATGTTTTAATAAAATTTGAGGCGTCTTGGTGTGGTTGGTGTCATCGCATGACCAAGAATATTAAAAATGATTTGGTTGTAGATTTTTTCAATAAAAATTATGTTACACTACCCATTGTAGTTTTTGAAAATGGAGATAAAATTAAACTAGAAAATCCTGGATCTAGAGATCTAATAGCAAAATATAAAGGTGATAAAGCTGGATTACCATTTTGGGTAATTCTTAATCAAGAAGGAAAAGTTGTGACCGATTCTTTTAATGAAAAAGGTGAAAATATTGGGTGTCCTGCATCGAAACCAGAGGTAAATAGTTTTGTAGCAAAACTTGCTGCTACATCTGAGATTACAGAGATAGATAAAAAGAATATTTTTAAGATCTTTCAAAAAGATTAATGTCTCAACACAATTCTGATTATCACGATTAATGGCAAAATTGATACATCAATTTGATTCCAGCTTTAAGGATACACTTCCTGAAAAATTCACCTTCCCATTTCTCTACGAGCCGCATCCACTTGCTGTAGAAGCTGCTGAGCAATTAAAGTCTTACTTAGATGGTTTTGACAATTGGTTCTATGATTTGAATTTAGGGCCAGAAAATTATCAGCATCCATTAGGAAAAATGTTTGGGGTTCTAGTAGTAATGGATCAAAATGGTGAATTAGGTCATCTTTGGGCATATTCTGGTGTAATAACTGGTGAGCAAAAGAATACTGAGTTTGTCCCTCTAGTTTTTAATATGTTTTCTGCAGACAGTTTATATGCGCAGGAGAACTCAAAATTAGACGATCTTAATAAAAAGATAGATTCCCTAGAAACGGATGCCATTTATCTCAAATCAAAAAAGTCTCTAGAGCAACTCAAACGAGAAAATGAGCTTCTTATCAATAATCAGCGTAAAAAACACTCTATCCTTAAGGCAAATCGCAAAGCCGAAAGACAAAAAGCTTCAGAAACTTTAAACGGTCCAGAATATCAAAAATTACTTGATCTTCATCAAACTCAAGGCATGCATGCCAAGTTTTTACTGAAAGAGTATAAGATTTACTTAGACGAGAAGTTGATACCCTTAGAAAATTTAATTTCAAAACAAGAATTAGAAATTAAAACTCTGAAACAGAAACGTAAGAATCTTTCTAACCTATTGCAACAATGGATTTTTGAACAATACAGTTTTTTAAATGCAAATGGTGATCGTAAAAATGCCATGGAGCTTTTTAAAAACGTGCCACCCTATTTACCACCGTCTGGAACTGGTGATTGTGCAGCCCCTAAATTATTACAATACGCTTACTTAAATGATTTAAAACCACTTGCCATGGCCGAGTTCTGGTATGGAGAATCATTGCGTTCACAAATAAGAAAACACGGTCATTACTATCCATCTTGCCGTTCTAAATGTGAACCACTTCTAGAACATATGTTACAAGGCCTTGAGGTCGATGATAATCCTATGCTAGAAAATCCAGCTGAAGGCAAAGAACTTCATTTAATTTATGAAGACGCGTATATCATGGCGGTCAACAAGCCAGAAGAGTTTCTTTCTGTACGCGGTAAAACTATCGAAGATTCTGTAGAAACCAGAATGAAAAAACGTTTTCCTGACGCAACTGGACCTTTAATCGTTCATCGATTAGATATGAGCACATCTGGAGTTTTGGTGCTTACTAAATCACTAGAAGTTCATAAAAAGCTGCAAGATCAATTTGAAAAAAGAACAGTTAATAAAAGATATGTTGCTCTTTTAGAAGGAAATGTAAAAGAAGATAATGGTTTTATAGATCTTGCATTAAGAGTAGATCTGGACAATAGGCCATTCCAATTAGTAGATCCAAAAAATGGGAAAAGCGCTAGAACCAGATATGAAGTTATAGAACGCTATAATGGTAAAACTAGAGTTCACTTCTACCCTATTACTGGTCGTACACACCAGTTGCGTGTACATGCGGCACATCCTTTAGGATTAAATTGTCCTATAATAGGTGATGATTTATATGGACATAAAAAAGACCGTTTGTATTTACATGCAGAGCAAATAGAATTTATTCATCCAGTTACACTTAAAGCTGTAATTCTAGAAGTTCCTGCGCCATTTTAGATAAATTTTATTCTTGTGAATAACTCGATTACATTCTTATTTTAAGCAAGGTGAGAGGATTGTATTTTTACATAAATCTTCTTCTATGTCATCAGAAATTTCTTGGTTGTTATTTTTATTATTAGGTGTCGTTATAGGTGCTGTGGTAGCGTGGTTTTTTGCCAAAACTCGTTTTTCTGGAAGTTTAAACCTATTAGAATCTGAAAAAAGTCAGTTAAACTCGCAGCTTTCTCAATTGCAGCCTGCCATTGAAGAACGTGATAAGTTACGTCATGAAAATTCTCAATATAGTGCACAGTTAGCGCAAAGAATTGAAAGTAA
>CAZBCH010000395.1:0-3560 GCA_964490235.1 uncultured Flavobacteriaceae bacterium
TCCTTCTTCTTTTAATTCTACCTTCTTAATATTGTACTTAGTTACTTGATTACCTCTTGAAGATCTACCTTTAATTAATATATCAGCAAAATCTATGTCCCATTTGAGTTTTTTAATACTGCCTTGCTGCCTAAGATTAACAGTAACAACTTCAGCTTCTCCATTAGGGTTTGCGCTAAAATAGTGCATCACAGAACCTTTATCTGCCTTGCCCATAGGGTACTCGCGATCTCTTGTTATGCTGGTTACCGCAAATCTTTTGATATAGCTAGGTCCAGATTTACCGTCGCGATAGATAACATTATAAATAGTACGCTTATCCTTTTTCTTAAATACAGCAACATGAACAATGTTCTTGCCTATGAATGTTTTGGCATCAACTTTAGTGACCATCATAGTGCCTTCTTTTGTAAAACAGATGATATCATCTATATCAGACACGTCGCCTACATATTCATCCCTTTTTAATGATGTTCCTATAAAACCTTCTTCTCTATTGACATATAGTTTTGTATTGCGCACTACAACTTTAGAAGCTACGATGTCTTCAAAATTCTTTAGTTCTGTCTTACGTTCACGACCACTACCATAGTCTTTTTTAAGCTTTGTAAAATAATCTATTGCAAATTCAATCAAATGTTCAAGATGATGTTTTAATTCTGCAATGCGATCTTCTAAAGCTTCAATTTTTTGCTGGGCTTTATCTATATCAAACTTAGAAATACGCTTGATACGTATTTCTGTTAATCGAGCAATGTCTTCTTCGGTAATTTCTCTTTTAAGATGTTGAATATGTGGTTGTAATCCCTTATCGATCGCACTTAGAACACCTTCCCATGTTTCTTCTTCTTCAATATCGCGATAGATACGGTTTTCAATAAAAATACGCTCTAAAGATGCAAAGTGCCATTGTTCCTCAACCTCATGTAATTGAATTTCTAATTCTGCTTTTAAAAGCTCTACGGTATGATCTGCACTGCGGCGCAGCATTTCTGAGACTCCTACAAATAATGGCTTATTATCTTCTATTACACAACCTAAAGGAGAAATACTTACTTCACAATTTGTAAACGCATATAACGCATCCATCGTTTTATCAGGAGACATACCAGATGGTAAATGAATCATGATCTCTACATTTGCCGCAGTATTATCCTCAATTTTCTTGATTTTAATTTTACCCTTTTCGTTTGCCTTAAGAATAGAGTCAATTAAAGAACTAGTGGTTGTAGAAAACGGTATTTCTGTTATAACAATAGAGTTCTTATCTGGTGAATGCATCTTTGCGCGCACTCGCACTTTTCCACCTCGCAAGCCGTCATTATAGTTTGAAATATCAGCAGCTCCACCAGTAGGAAAGTCTGGATATAATTTGAATCGTTTGCCTTGTAAATGTTTTATAGAAGCGTCAATCAGTTCTATAAAGTTATGAGGTAAGACTTTGGTAGATAAACCTACGGCAATACCTTCGGCGCCTTGAGCAAGAAGCAGTGGAAATTTAACCGGTAAATTGATAGGCTCTTTACGTCTACCATCATAACTGGCTTGCCATTCGGTAATTTTAGGATTAAAGAGAACCTCTAGGCCAAATTTTGATATACGCGCCTCTATATATCGAGAAGCAGCAGCAGGATCACCAGTAAGTATGTTACCCCAGTTTCCTTGCATGTCTATCAACAAGTCTTTTTGACCTATTTGCACCATTGCATCACCTATACTCGCATCTCCATGTGGATGGTATTGCATCGCATGACCTACAATATTTGCTACCTTATTATAGCGCCCATCATCTAAGTCTTTCATAGACTGCATGATACGGCGTTGTACAGGTTTAAAGCCGTCTTCAATAGCAGGTACAGCACGCTCGAGGATTACATAGCTAGCATAATCTAGAAACCATTCTTTGTACATTCCTGTAACTCGAGTTATGGTCTCTGTAGATTGCTCTTCTATACCTTCACTTAAATTCTCTAATTCTTCGTTTTCTTCACTCATTTGTAAGTCAACAGTTGTCGGTTAACGATTTTCAGTTATTGATTAACTGTATATTTTTATTGTTTCGCTTTCGCGAAAGCGAAATTCTTATCTATCTATTTGTAACATTAAACATCCAGCTCCCAAAAATTTAATCCTCAACAACATCTAATTCTACTTTCAAATTATCGATTATAAATTCCTGTCTATCTGGTGTATTTTTACCCATATAGAATTTTAATAAGTCCTCGATACTCATACCATCGTCTAGCATGATAGGATCTAAGCGTATATCTTCTCCTATAAAATGAACAAACTCATCTGGGCTGATTTCTCCTAGACCTTTAAATCGTGTGATCTCTGGATTTTTTCCCAACTCTGCAATGGCAGCTGCTCGCTCTTCTGGAGTGTAGCAATATCTAGTTTCTTTTTTATTACGAACTCTAAATAATGGCGTTTGTAGAATATACAAATGACCTTTTTTGATCAGCTCTGGAAAGAACTGAAGGAAAAATGTAATCAATAACAAACGTATGTGCATTCCATCCACATCGGCATCAGTTGCGATCACGATTTTATTATATCGCAAGTCTTCCATACTGTCCTCTATGTTCAATGCTGCCTGTAACAGGTTAAATTCTTCATTTTCATAAACAATTTTCTTGCTCATGTTATAAGAATTTAAGGGCTTTCCTCTCAAAGAGAAAACTGCTTGTGTATTCACATTACGTGATTTTGTAATCGATCCACTTGCACTATCTCCCTCGGTGATAAAAAGAGTACTGTCTAGATTGTTATCTTTTTTAGTATCTCCTAAATGAACACGACAATCCCGTAATTTTTTGTTGTGTAGACTAGCTTTCTTTGCTCGATCACGTGCTAGTTTTCTAATTCCAGAAAGTTCTTTTCGCTCACGTTCTGCCTGAATAATTTTTTTCTGTAAAGCTTCAGCTACTGGCGGATTCTTATGTAAGAAATTATCTAGCTGTGTTTTTATGAAATCATTGATAAAGGTGCGCACCGTAGGTAAATCACCACCCATTTCCGTACTTCCTAACTTTGTTTTAGTTTGCGATTCAAACACAGGCTCCATAACTTTAATAGCAATGGCACTTACTATGGACTTACGTACATCGCTAGCCTCATAATTTTTACCATAAAACTCTCTTATGGTTTTAACAACACTTTCTCTAAAAGCTGCTTGATGCGTACCTCCTTGAGTAGTGTTTTGACCGTTTGCAAATGAATGGTATTCCTCGCTGTACTGTGTCCTACTATGTGTCATTGCTACCTCAATATCATCTGAACGTAAATGAATAATAGGATATAAACGATCACTTTCTGCAATCGTCTCACCTAAAAGATCTTTGAGTCCATGCTCAGAATAGTATTTCTCACCATTAAAAATTATGGTAAGTCCAGGATTGAGATAAACGTAATATTTTAACATACGTATGACGTACTCTGGACGATATTTGAAATTTTTAAAAATTTCACCATCTGGTACAAAGGTCATTTTAGTCCCCTTACGCCTTGTTGTTTCTTCAAGAAATTCTTTGCCAGTAAGTTCGCCACGCTCAAACTCT
>CAZBCH010000396.1:0-1805 GCA_964490235.1 uncultured Flavobacteriaceae bacterium
ACTTACAGATGAAGATGGTAATATTACTAGGTTTTTAGATACAGATACTAACGTAGCGTCTTTATATGATTTTGATGTTACAAACCCGCTTTATAATTCAACATTGAATAGCACAGAGAGCTCAAATAATTTTTCAATAAATAACAATTTGAGAGCTATCTATAACTTTTCAAATCAGTTTAGATTACAAGCAAATTTACAGTTGAGAAAAGGGGTTACAACTGCAGAAAACTTTTTAGATCCAGAACATGCAAGTTTTGTGAACACTACAATATTTGAAAAAGGAAGTTATACAAACTCTAGAACCGATAACTTTAGTTATCGTTTTAATACTATGGCTTCATATTCTCAGGTTATTAATGATCATAACATAAACATAAACTTAAGAGCAGAAGCTGAAGAAACTAGAAATGAAAGGTTATCTATAGCTGCCGTAGGATTCCCTGCAGGTACTAATGGTAATCCTGCATTTGCATTTAGTTACAGGCCTGAATCTAAACCTGTAACAGCAATGAGTGTGTTTAGAAGAGTTAACGTTTTAGCAAGTGCTAACTACAATTATAAAAGAAAGTATTTATTTGATGCTACTTATAGGTTAGATGGTTCTACCACATTTGGTAGAAATGAAAAATTCTCACCGTTCTGGGCTGTTGGTTTAGGTTGGAACTTGAATAATGAGTTTGGTATGAATCCAGATCAAGTTCAAATGTTAAAACTTAGAGGAAATATAGGATCTACAGGTAATCAAGGGTTTGGAAGTTTGGCATCAACATCTATTTATGGTTTCAACCAGAGCATAAATGTTTTTGGTCAAGGTGTTAATTTAGCAACTTTGGCAAATCCAGATTTAGAATGGCAAACAACTATTAATAGTAGTGTTGGTCTTGATGTGGTACTATTTAAGAATAGATTCTCTTCTACCTTCAATTATTTTGTAAAAGATACAGACCCATTAGTTGTTGCTGTAGATTTACCTTCTTCTACAGGGTTATTTAACTACCCAATAAATACGGGTAACCTTGTGTCAAGAGGGTCGGAAGTAATTGTTAGATTTTCACCAATATACAACCTAGAGAAAAGAATTGTTTGGACAATTGGTTACAATGCGAGTATGATTACTACTAAATTTGATGGTTTTTTAAATTCTTTAAAATCATTAAATGATAATCAATTAGCTAGTAGAACTCTGCAACGCTATAAAGATGGATTTAGTCCTGACGATATGTGGGCAGTGCCATCATTGGGTATAGACCCAGCAACTGGTAGAGAAGTATTCTTAACTAAAGATGGACAACAAACTTTTGAGTTTGATACAGATAATGAAGTTGTAATGGGTAATAGCCGTCCAGATGTTGAAGGTGTAATTAGTAGTAATTTAAGAATTAAGAACTTCACTTTTGGAGCTTATTTAAGGTACAGAATTGGTGCTGATAAATTTAATACTGCGCTATACAATAAAGTTGAGAATATAAGTAGACAAGGTGTTACTTTAAATCAGGATAGAAGAGCGTTATATGATAGGTGGCAAAACCCTGGAGATGTTTCAAGGTTTAAAGCAATCTCTATAACATCATTTACACCAATATCTTCAAGGTTTATTCAAAAAGAAAATGAAATTATAGGAGAATCAATTAACCTAGCCTATGATTTTAGTGATTCTCAGTGGGTAAATTCTTTAGGATTAAGTACACTTAGGTTAACTGCATACATGAATGATATTTTTAGATTATCAACTATTCAGGTAGAAAGAGGTTTAAATTACCCTTTTGCACGTGCTGTTTCATTTAGTTTAAACGCTTCTTTCT